>JBJTTW010000266.1:0-2170 GCA_046080385.1 bacterium | reverse complement strand
CTATTAGTTTTTCTAGCGTAAAGATTAGCTATCTGCTCATGAGTTTTCAGCTGATAGTCACCGTCTTCAGCTCTATCATAAATTTTATTCTTATAACTGTGTACCTGAGAGCTACTCGGCACATCTACTAAAATAATTTTTTTCTTAGCTAGCTGAATTAGCTTAGGATAGAGTATAAAAGCTGGTTTTAATAATTCTGGATTATTAGAATTATCAGTGATAGATTTTTTTATTAAATCTAAAGCTTTTTCATCCACTCCAGTGATTTCACCATTATCATCTACGCCTAGTAAGATCTTACCGCCATCTCTATTTAAAAAAGCACAGACTGTCTCCCAGAAGTTTTTAGATAATTCTGATTTAGCTTCTTTAAATTCTAAATCTATTCCCTCGCCTTTTTTTAAAAGACGCTTTATGGTTTTAGGATTATAGATCTCACTTAGCATCTAACCCTACACCTCATACCCAATACCCAGCAAATTCTTCTTAATCTCAGCCTCTAATCTAGCACTCTCTTTAAACTGCTCACCTAACTGTGCCGTTAAGCGTTTCATCTTTTCATTAAAAGGTTCGCCATCTTCCTCTTTATCAGCAGCACTCACATATCTACCCGGAGTGAGAATATAATCATTCTTGCGAATCTCTTCTATATCAGCTGAATAACAAAAACCTTTTTCATCCTTATACTCATTTATCGTCTTCTGCCACCTATGATAAGTCTTGACTATTTTTTTAATATCTTCTCTCGTGAAATCCCGTAACACTCTATCTTTCATATAACCAAGGTTTCGAGCATCAATAAAAAGAGTCTTCCCTTTTCTATCAGCCTTATCTTTCATCGCTGATTTATTTTTCGTTAAAAACCAAATACACGCAGGGATTTGGGTATTAGTGAAAAGCTGTCCTGGTAAGGCTACCATACATTCGACTAAATCATCTTCTATAATGTTTTTTCTAATCTCTCCTTCATTACTAGTCTGCGAGCTCATCGAACCATTAGCTAATAATAAAGCCATAGAGCCATTAGAAGATAAATGATGAAGCATATGCTGCATCCAGCCAAAATTAGCATTGCCAGCAGGCGGCGTCCCATATTTCCAGCGAGCATCACCAGCTAAAGCCTCTGTCCACCAGTCTTTTATATTAAAAGGTGGATTAGCCATTACGAAATCGGCTCTTAAATCAGGGTGTTGATCATCTAAAAAGGAATCTGCATTCTTTTTACCGAAATCAAAATCTATACCTCTAATAGCCATATTCATAGCAGCTAATTTCCATGTCGTAGGATTTGATTCCTGCCCATATACTGAAATGTTTTTTCTTTGCTCTGCTGCTTTATAATGCTTTTCCTTAGCGTGTCCCTCAATAAATTTATCACTAGAAACAAAAAAACCACCCGACCCCATCGCAGGGTCATAAACTCTTCCCTCATAAGGCTCTAGCATCTCAATAATCAAACTAACTATACTTTTAGGCGTGTAGAATTGCCCTCCCTGCTTACCTTCAGCTTTAGCAAATTCGCCTAAGAAATATTCATAGACATGCCCTAAAATATCTTTACTATGTAATTCAAGTTTTTTCCCATTATATTCAGGTCTCGTGAAACTCGTATCAGAAAAGGCATTAATTAAACCAATAAGCTTACTATTCTCTACATCAAACCTAGTAATCCTATTTAGAATACCTTTAAGTTTAGTATTTTCTTTTTCTATCTCATCGAAAGCATTATCAATTAACCATGAGACCGATTTCAGCTTCACATCATTTCCTCGTGAATCCAGCCACAATACAGCACCTATATCTAAAATAGCTTTCTCTTTTAGAAAATTCCATCTAGCATGTGCTGGAACCCAGAATACATTTTTCTCTTTATAATAGTCATCTATTTCTAGCTCTGCCTTTATAGCCTCTTCATATTCCTCATCTGAACTATAATTTTCACGAGCTAAATAATATATATTCGCCTCAGTATTTTCTTTAAATAAACGTATCAGTTCTTCTTGCCTTTCTAAAAAAGCATCTGATACATATTTCAGGAATATCAGACCTAAAACCACGTGCTTGTAATTAGCAGCATCCATATTAGAACGCAGCTTATCAGCAGCTTTCCATAGTTTATTATCTAATTCATTAAGAAAATTTTGTTCTAATATATCCATAGTATAGAATT
>JBJTTW010000265.1:0-3140 GCA_046080385.1 bacterium | reverse complement strand
CTTCCAAATCCTCAAAACATTCGACTATTCCTATATCCTCTATCTCTTTTACCATTCCTCTATTGAGACATGACTTTACAGATTTGGCCAGACTTACATCTGTATGAATTTTTGAACTGTTTTAGAATGAGACAGCCCTGAGTGATACTGGCGGAGAGGTCTATTGAATCTCGCAGAGGTTCTTAATTTTGGAGGCTTGCCAAATTATCGGCAGTTGTCAAGTATTGTTTTACAACTGAATTTTCCTCTAGATCATCTTCTTCAAAGATATTTTTTATATGTAAGCTTATATTTTGTTTAAAATATTTTTCTCAACACGTTTAAAATATTTCAAAACTGGGCACAATATATCTATCAAATAAAATTAAAGTTTTAAGTAAGATTCAGGTAACTGAGTCTTTTTTTGTTTTGTGGGAAAGATTTTTCAAATAGAAAACTTATAATTAAATTTAGATGAACACCTCTAAAAAATTAGCTTCTTTTGTCCTAGGTGCTGGATTCTCACACGCTTTAGCAAAGCAAAAGTTAACTAACGACTTCTCTTCCCAATTACGAGAAAAATCAAAATTTTTTTTTGAGGAATTTAATTCTGCTGATTTTAATCCAGACTTGAAAGACTTTATTATTAACTTTAGAGATCCTAAATGGGGTACTTGGAATTTTGAAACTTTAGCAGATGCTCTAAGGCATATTGGCAGTTTAGATGGGTATGGTTACAAAGGTTTACCACCTAGCGATCATCTAGAGAAATATTTACAGCTCATTTATCAAGAGTTGTTCAAAGAGTATCTTGAGTTTAGCCTTGATAGAGATTTATCAAATAAATATATTAATCTGTTGAAATATTTATTGGAAAAGGACTATGAGATACATATATTTGATTTAAATTTTGATTTGGTTTTAGAAGCTATTCTTGTGAATTCAGAATTACGCAAAGAATTTAATGATTTTTTCCCTGACAGCACGTATCCTTATCCATCTAAAGATGAATTATTAAAAAAGACATATTATTCAAAGCCTTTCAACAAATCACTTTTAAATAAGATTAATTTGTATAAGCTTCATGGAGCATTTAATATTTTCCATCACGGCACTAACACTCGAACCAAACCTTATAATGGAACTTATTATGATTATCCCGCTGGTTTTAGAAAATTAAGGATGACACCTGAACATTACCAAATTTTTTTAAATGAGCCAATCTTTGAAGCTATAGAGAAAATCAATCCCACTGCAATGGAAATGAGTGATTCATTATGGATAGGCAATACTTATAAAGTGTCAATGATCGGCATGGGACAAACTTACCCATCTTTTTGCCACGCCAAATTTAGGGAGATTCTTCCTGAATCTGATTCAGTTTTTATTATTGGTTATGGAACCAAGGATCATGATATTAATTCTGTGTTACGTTCTCGTTCCAAATTATATGGTGACTATTTCCTTGATGAAACAAAGGAAGGTATTATAACCTCTGTGCTTTCCTCTGTTACTGAGTTGAATTGTAAGATTGATAAGCCCATCAATTTTGATTGCTACTTAAATCAGTGTCTAGCGCAAAAGCTTTAGAAGCTTGCTTCTAAGCCAACAAAAAATCAAAGAGGGAGGGTTTAGGGGAAGCTCTCACAGAGAGAATCATAAGCACATCGCACCCACCCCGGAGGAACGTAAAAAAACGATTTCAGAGTATCGTTTTTTTACCAATGGATTCTCCCTCTTTTCACCCTGCATAAAACAAAAGACCCCTAAGGAATCTTAGGGGTCTTTTGTTTTATTTACTGGCGGAGAGGGAGATATTGAATCTCGTGAGAGATTCAAATAAAAAGAATTAACCCTCGGGTTCGAATCCCGCTATATTATATTTCCAGGAAATAAATGGCGGAGAGGGAGGGATTCGAACCCTCGGTACAGATTTAAGTCCGTACAACTTCTTAGCAGGAAGCCGCTTTCAGCCACTCAGCCACCTCTCCAAAGAAAATTAGAAAATCACTATAAAAAGTGTATTTCTGCCTTTCAAGCTTAAAAAATAATAGCAGATAGTTCGGGTATAATGCCATCATGGTAGAAATAAAGCTCACAGACGATCAAGAAATGTTTCGCAAAATGATTAGCGACATTGCGAAAAAAGAATTTTCAGAACGTGCAAAAGAAATAGATAGAACTCATCGTTTTCCTCATGAAAATGTCGAAATTCTTAGAGACTGCGGCTTTATGGGACTCACTATACCAGAACAATGGGGCGGAGCTGGCATGGACTATACCTGTTACTCTATAGCCGTTGAAGAAATATCTAAGATCTGTGCTAGCACTGGGACTATCTTCTCTGCACATTTATCACTTTGTACTGTTCCTATAGAGCATTTTGGCAATGATGAACAAAAAGAGAAATTTTTAAGACCTTTAGCTACTGGTGTAAAACTAGGAGCATTTGCTCTGTCTGAACCGGGTAATGGTTCTGATGCGGCAGGTATGCATACGCATGCTGTAGAGGATGGCGATTTTTACGTTCTAAATGGCTCTAAAGCTTGGATAAGTAATGGTGCTGTAGCTGATACTTACCTTGTTTTAGCTCAGACTAATTATGAATTAAAGCACAAGGGTGTAACAGCTTTTATTATCGAAAAAGGTGCTGAAGGTATGAGCTTTGGTAAGCCTGAAGATAAATTAGGCATTAGAGCTAGCTCTACGACGCAGATTCACTTTGATAACTACAAGGTTCCTAAGTCGCAGATTTTAGGGAAAATCGGTGATGGCTTTAAAATAGCGATGATGACTTTAGATGTAGGCAGAATCGGCATGGCCTCACAGGCTATCGGTATAGCGAAAGCCGCTTTCGAAGATTCTATTAAATATGCTCAGCAGCGTGAAGCTTTTGGGCAGAAAATTTCTGAGTTTCAGGCTATACAATTTAAGCTTGCAGACATGATAGTAGATATAGAAGCAGCTCGCTTACTCACTTATCAAGCCATTTCCAAGCACGATAGAGGTGAAAAATTCACTCGTGAATCAGCAAGTGCAAAACTTTTCGCTTCAGAGACTGCAATGAAGCATACAGTCGAAGCTGTTCAAATTCATGGCGGTTATGGTTATACTACAGAGTATAATGTTGAACGCTATATGCGTGATGCTAAAATTACCGA
>JBJTTW010000264.1:0-3865 GCA_046080385.1 bacterium | reverse complement strand
TTGATTAGATATTTTCTGAAATAATTTCTCTAAAACTGAATAGGCATCATGAATACAGTTAGTATCTTTTTTAAAATATTTTTCTAATGACTTTTTATATAATTCGCTTAGAGCTTTATCTGAACTTAGATTTTCTAAAGTATCATCAATACAGGCTTTATCTAATATTTCATCGCCACTCTTATAGAAAAATTTCTCTTGTTCATTAAATCTAAAGCCTAAGTCGATTTGAGATAGGTTAATAATTTTGCTTATAGTTTCAGGTTCTATGTAGCCTTTATCAACGAATATAGTTATTAAAAGCCTGTAGCTGTCTAGCTTCGGGAGGTTTTTCTTTATCTCACCAAGCAAAAAACTTCCACATAGATATCTAGAGCCATTTCTATTGTAATCTTCTAGGAACATACTAGAAAATTGACTATAGAGTAATCCTAATTCTAAGCATATCTTCTCTAAGTTTGAATCAGAGATTTTCACATGATGAAAAATATTATCTATCCGATTATAAAATTTTTCTAACTCCTTATCCAAAGTAGCTTTTAAGCCGAATTCTTCATAATATCTCTGAATTAAGTTCATCTTTTAAAGATTTTTATATTTCAATAATCTTAGTTTATTGTTGGGGAATTTTGACCCCTTATTTTTTCTCTTTGATTTTGCCAAACTATTTACTATTATGGATATACCAGAATCCTATAAGTATTGTGTTGATATTCTTAAGTTCACAGGTTTTGCCTTAATGAGCCCTCTTGCAACTACTTTATTCTTTTTGTTGACGGACTGTCATTATCTGGTAGATTCTTTTCACTATCTGTCTTTTTTGATCTCTTTACTCTCTTCCTCTTTAGGACTAAAATGTATTCTAAGAGGATATCAACTTTTAGATAATTACTACTCAGAAAGGAAATCAAGATTATGATGGTTATGACTACTCAACAGTTTCTCACTATTTTTCTTATCGAAACTATAGTTCCATGCCTTTTTCTTTTTGGTTTTCTGTATCCTTTTTATAAACGTAAAAAAGCTGCTGGGAAGCTAGATCCAAATAAATCTTTTTTAGAAAACTTGTGGGATAGCATTTTACCTTAGATTCACCAATTCTTGATCTTTATAAAAATTCTTTCACCAAACGCCTATACTCAGCAATCGCATACAGAGGTATAGAGAGAATATCTTTATCCGTATAGAGTGCTTCCTGTGAAAATTTAATGCCAGTAGGGCTTTCATACTGCTTCATAAAACTTAAGAGGCTTCTTAATTTCCCACGCTTGCCAGTTTTAACTTCCACAGGAACCACTCGGGAACCTACATTCACCAGATAATCGACTTCAGCGGATTGATTAGAACCACTTCTTTCCCAATAGTGCAA
Source organism: bacterium (assembly GCA_046080385.1). Taxonomy (GTDB): domain Bacteria; phylum Cyanobacteriota; class Vampirovibrionia; order LMEP-6097; family LMEP-6097; genus LMEP-6097. The sequence goes on along the minus strand of JBJTTW010000264.1, from coordinate 2,496 downwards.
ACTATCGTTAGTACAAAAGTCTTTAGCGCTTAAGATCTCTTGACCAGCGAACTGTTCCGTAATCGCACCTGCCGCAATAGAATGAAAATCTTCTCCTAAAGCAATTTCTTCATTCATACCTAAAATATTTTGAACTAAACCTACATCTAAATGTATAACTTTAAAATCCTTATCACTAGCTTCAGCCTCAAAAGGCAATCCTGCACCAGAGGTACGAACTACTTTATGAATCACGCCTGCTGAACAAAGTAACTCTAAAGCATTTTTCAAATCACGCGATTTTAGATCTTGATTAATATTAGAATACTTAAATTTAGAACCTATATATTTAGAACTCTTCATAAACACTTGCTCTAAATAAGCATGCTGCGATATTTTCGAATATTTACCAAAATCATCTTTATAGGTATTAATTAACGATTTCTGTATTTTAAAAGCCTCTAAGATACCCCGATTCAGGTATTCATACACTACTAAAGGCATACCTCCGCAGAGTAAAAAATCTCTTAAATCTTTCAGAAGATCCTTATGAATAGAGCTACTTACTGGTGTTTTTAAATTTAAATTTTTAATATAATCCAGTTTAATTTTGGCTCCTTTTGCCAAGAGGAACTCATAGAAAGACATTGGGCGCATAAATAAATAATGAATGCGACCAACGGGTATACTAATTTCTTCTTTCTTTAAAAGAAACTCAAGCAAAGAACCAGCAGCTATAACATGTAAACCCTTTTTATTTTCATAAAAAGATCTAAGAGAGCGTAAAGCAATAGGAGACTCTTGTATCTCATCAATAAAAATCAGCGTATTTTTAGCTGAGATTTTTTTTAATGTTTTAATCTCAAGCGCCGTGCAGATCTCATCTACATTAGTCGTTTTAAAACAGTCAAGAAACTCTGGCATTGTTTCAAAATTTATTTCAATAAAATTTTTAAAATTCTCTTGCCCAAATTTTCTTATAGTAAAAGATTTTCCTACCTGCCTTGCACCGCGAACGATTATTGGTAAAGGCTTAGATTCTTTAGACCAATGAATTAGCTCCTTTTCTATATTCCTTTGCATACTATCTATTAAATATACCCACTTTTGGCTAAATTATCTATCAATTTTAACCAAAACTTCGCAACTAAACCTGTTCTCATTAATTATCTTTTATGAAACTAACGTGCTGCACACAAACACAAACTAAAATTCTCAAAAATACTATAATTTCAGAATGCCTAGAGTAGAATTAAAATTAAAACATAACGCTGAAGAAAAAAATAAATATTTAGCACTCAGTTTCGCTATCGCTTTCGGTTACTTTACCTTCGGAGCGATTACTAATGTAGCTGGAGCGATTATCCCTAAAATTAGTGAAACCTACAATGTCTCACCTTCTCTTTCAGTCGTACTTGCAGCCGTATTTTTTATCGCTTATGGCTTTACATCACTGCCTTGGGGCTTAGTAATTACGGCGGCAGGTAAGAAAAAAACTTTAATCTATAGCACTTTAGTAACCATACTCGGGGTCTTACTCTTCGCTAATATTTCTGGCTTTATTATTAATATGATCTCTATGTTTATCTGTGGCATAGGAGTTACTGGCATTCAAGTAGTCTTAAACCCTCTAGTAAACGATATTTCATCACCTGAAAAATACTCAAGAAACCTTACTATATTTATGGTGCTTATGGGAGCAGGTAGCTACTGCGCACCCCAGTTAGTGACTCTTATTAAGAACTTAAATCTACCGTGGACTTTTAGTTACTGGGTATTTTCAGTATTAGCTGTAATCATGTTAGTTCTAATTAGCTTACAGAAGTTTCCAGCAACCGCTCAAGAAGAGCATTCCCTAGATGAAGTTAATCTTATTAACGAAGCTACAGCCACGGTGACTCATCACGAAAATCTTCCAGTAACTAAATCAAACCCCGTCTTAGAGCTACTTACACAACAGCCTTTAATCTATTTATATGCTCTCGGTATCTTTCTTTATGTAGGCGTAGAAGTAGGTTTAGCAAACACACTAAGTTTTTATTTAGAGGATAAATATAAAATTACAGAAACTTTAGGAGTTACAGCTGAAGCACTAAAAAACACCACGATTAGTAATTACTGGGGAGCCCTGCTTCTAGGCAGGCTTTTAAGCTCATTATATTTAGATAAAATTTCTAGCCGCTTAGCGATTCAGATTCATGCAGTTCTAGCTTGCATAGCTTTATTTTTCGCTGTTAGCAGTAATGATTTAAATGTTGCGCTGTGGGCATTACCAGCAGTGGCTTTTTCTATTTCGATTATGTTTCCTAGCATTTATGGTCTTACGACTAAGAGCTTTGCTCCTAAATATGCAGATGCTATATCTAGTATTCTCTGCACTGCGATTATTGGTGGAGCCTTTATAGGTCCTCTAATCGCGAGGGTAGCTGAATTAGCTCAAGGCTCACTTGAAGTACCTAACTGGAATATAGGTTTTATAGTGGCTTTTGCTTGTTATGCTTATTTGTTTGTGGTTTC
>JBJTTW010000263.1:0-3588 GCA_046080385.1 bacterium | reverse complement strand
ACTAGCCATGCTAATGGCATAAAGTGAAGAGAGATGGAATTTCTTGCAGAAATTCCATCTCTCTTGATAAACTTCTCTCTGAAATCTAATTAACAATGGGCTTAAATTATTAAAAATTTAACTTCAGATCTGAACTCAGGTTTGCTTAAAGTTCAGGGTTAACCACAGTATTTTTATGCAGCCTCAACCTTAACGCAGAAATTGAAGATTGCGAGCAGTGCTAAGAATGAGTAGACTGAAGAACCACCACTAATGCCCATAATTAAATCTAAATATAAAGCTCAATTCTTCTTAAAGAATCCTCATGTGCAGACGATTCTAGGATTCTTTCTTTCTAAGTTTAGAATAATAGCTAGTAATTTGGCTTCAACTCAGTTATTTGGAAAAAATAAAATAAAAAAATATCGTGAAAGAATTTTCACCCCAGATGATGATTTTCTTGACCTAGATTGGATTACAGCAGAAAAGGTGCATGAGGATCATGAGGCGGGCGAAAACGCCGAAATTGGAGTTTGCGGGCAGTCCCAATTAGTTGTTATCTGCCATGGGCTAGAAGCCTCTTCTCAAGGAGCCTTTGAGCAATGTCTAGCTAAAACCTTATACAAAGAAGGCTTTGATATAGTCTTAGTAAATTATCGTGGCTGTAGCGGTGAGCCTAATCGCTTACTAAAGAGCTATCATAGTGGCAAAAGCGAAGATCTTAAATGTGTCATAGATTATATTTGTGCTAAAAAAGAATATTCTCATTACCGTGATATTTATTTAGTCGGTAATAGTATCGGCGGGAATATCATCTTAAAGTACCTTGCTGAGCAAGGTTTTGATCTCCCCTCACAAATTAAAAAAGCTTTTACTATTTCTGTACCACTCGATTTAGCTTCTAGCTCTAGAGCGATGGCTAGAAAAGAAAATAAACTTTACATGAGTAAATTTCTTGGATGCTTAAAAGCTAAAATTCAAAATAAAGAAGAGTTATTAACTCGCGAAATTAACTTAAAAGATTTTTCTAAACTTAAAAATTTTTATGACTTTGATTCTAGATACACAGCACCTCTAAATGATTTTAGCTCTGCTGAGGATTACTGGTTAAAGGCTAGCTCTAAACCATATTTAAAAAATATCCAAATCCCTACCTACATTTTAAGTTCACTAGATGACAGTTTCCTTGCTAAAGACTGTTACCCCTTTTCAGAAGCAGAACATAATAAATTTATTTTTTTAGAATGCAGTTCTCACGGTGGTCATTCTGGATTTATTGATTTAAACCGAAAAGGCATCTCCTACGCTGAACAGAAAGTGGTAAATTTCTTCAGTAACTAGTGGGACTATAAAAGTCCCATAATCAAAATTCTCTTTTTTACCGTCTATTTAACAACAGTAAAAACACCTTTAGAAACTTTATACAACGTAAAAGAAGGATCTAATAAATCACCATTTAAATCAAATACTGGATTACTGGCTACAGATCTTGCTATCGCTTCAGTATCCTCAAAATTATTAGCCTCCATAGCCCCTAACAGTATTTTAGTTGCATTGTAGCTAGTCGCTACATAACCAGAAATATTTTTCTTAAAACGCTTTTTATATTTCTGTACCACGGCTTTACTTGGTAAAGGTGCACCTAAAATCATCGCTCCTTCAGAAGCAGAACCAGCTATATCAATAAATGACTGATTATGAGCCCCTTCTGCTGATAAAAACTGTGCATTCGGTAATTCTTTCTTTAAATTTTTAACTAAATAACCAGCATCATTATATTCACCCACGAAGAAAACCAAGTCAGCAGCAGTTTTAGCGACCTTCTTCGCTGTAATACTATGATCATGAGTTCTAACTGGGATAGTCTCATAAAATACTATTTCTTTTTCTTTATGATGAGCTAATCTCCTAATAAACTCTGAGGAAACCGAGACACCATAAGGTCTGTCATTAAACAGCACTGCTATCTTTTTATATTTACCATTACTTAAAACTAGATCGGCCGCCGCTTCTCCTATCTGCCTATCTGTACCTATAGTTCTAAATACATAACCACGGAACTCTGGTCTCTCAGTATATTTAGGATGAGTAGAAGCTGGAGATATTTGAGGAATTTTCGCCTGCATATATTTCTTAGAAGCCTCTATAGAAATACCTGAATTTACGTGACCGATAACTCCTAAAACACCCTCAGCGATAGCGATTTTAGCTCTTTCTAAAGCTTCTATCACTATGCCACCATCATCTATAAGAATAAAGCCTACTGGGTTTGTCTTATTTTTAGGATTAGCGTTATATTCTTCAATCGCTAGCTGTGCACCTTCTAAAAGAGTCTTACCTAAATCAGAATAAGGACCAGTAAGTGGGGCTGCGATAGCGACATAGTGTTTACCTTTTACTGTCGTAATCTCCTGCACTGTTTCACTATTAAAATGCTTCTGTGCTTTAGAACTGTCTGACGAAGAGCAAGATGCTAAGAAAAACGCACTTAGAAAAGAAACTAATAAAAATTTATAAACTCTATTCATACGAGTAATTATTACTATTATAAATTAGATACGTCTTATAATAGTCATTTGTGCAGATTTTAACTTTCTTAAGAAAAATGAAGACTAAATTAGGCGAGGCTGGAATCGCAGAATATGCCATGCCAATTAACATTGATACTGAATCGAGTGGCTCTTCACTTGAGTTAAATCAGTTTTTAGAGAAAAAACTTAGCTTAAATTTCACTGGTGAGATTAGCTGTGTCTCCTGTAATCGTTCTATAAAAAAATCTTTTAATCAAGGCTATTGTTATCCTTGCTTCCAAAAGCTTGCAGAATGCGATATGTGTATAGTTAAACCAGAACTCTGTCATTTCGATGAAGGTACATGCAGGGATAATAATTTTGCGATGAATTACTGCAATATTCCGCACAGCATCTACATTTCACTAACTAGCTCAGTAAAAGTTGGAATAACTCGTGCTAATAACGAAATTCATAGATGGATAGACCAAGGTGCAGTTAAAGCACAAAGACTGCTTTTAGTAAAAAGACGGAAATTTGCAGGCTTAATAGAAGTCGAGTTAGCTAAGTCCATGAAAGATAAAACTGACTGGCGAAAAATGTTGAAAAACGAATATGAAGAAATTAATCTAGCGGAATTAAAACCAGAATTATTAGATAATATTCGTAATTTACTGAAAAATAATTTAGAGATAAATGATGCAGAATTTATAGATTTAGATACTCACGAATTAGAGATTAAATATCCTGTAATAGAGTTTCCAAAAAAAATTAACAGCTTTAATTTAGATAAGAATCCTAATCTAGAAGGAGTATTACTTGGCATAAAGGGACAGTATCTAATTTTTGACACTGGGGTGATTAACATAAGGAAATATGCGGGCTATGAAATTTCCCTAGAAATAAATTAGCTAATACATAAATTCAAGATAATATCACGACTTATATGGGGGCCAGGGCTCCTGAGTTCAGATCTGAAGTTAAATTTTTAATAATTTAAGCAAATTGTTAATTAGATTTCAGAGAGAAGTTTATCAAGAGAGATGGAATTTCTGCAAGAAATTCCATCTCTCTTCACTTTATGCCATTAGCATGGCTA
>JBJTTW010000262.1:0-1955 GCA_046080385.1 bacterium | reverse complement strand
TTACTTTCTCAGTCGCCCACGTCGTTTCGGGAAATCTCTTTTAGTCTCCACTCTAGAAGCTATATTTAAAAATGAAAGAGAGCTTTTTAAAGGCTTATGGTTAGACAGTTCTGATTATGAGTGGAGGGAGTACCCAGTTATTAAGCTAGATATATCTGCGGTAGATAAGAACAGTGTAGAGGAGTTAAGGGAGGGCTTAAAGCGCCTGCTCGTAAAGATTGCGGCGAAATATGAAATTAAACTAGAAAATTTAAGCCCATCTGCGATGCTTTCAGATTTAATTAGCGAACTCGCTAAGAAACACGGCAGTAAAGTAGCAGTTTTAGTAGATGAATATGATGATCCGATAATCAAGCATATATCTAATCCAGAATTGGCTTTACAGATGCGAGATCTACTGCATGATTTTTACAAGATTATCAAATCAGAGGATGCAAATATTCGCTTCGTTTTTTTAACTGGCGTAAGTAAATTCTCCCGTACTTCGATATTTTCAGGTTTAAATAATTTAAATAATATTTCAATGCAGGAGAAATACGCTTCCATAGTAGGAATCACGCAAGAGGAATTAGAGCGAGATTTTTCCCCGTATTTAGATTTAGTCGCTGAAAAGCATAAGACCACTAAGGATAGAATTTTAGAGCAGCTAAGGCACTGGTATAACGGTTATAGATTTTCTAAAGCAGAATTTAAAGTGTATAATCCGTTTTCTACTCTGTCTTTGTTTGATACTATGGAATTTACTAACTTTTGGTTCGCTACTGGTACTCCATCATATCTCATAAATTTAATTAAACGAGATAGTTTAGCACTAGAAATTCTTTCAGGAAAGATACAGATGCCCAGTGAATTATTGAATACTTATGACATTCAATCCCTGCCATTAATTCCGATTATGTTTGATTCTGGTTACTTAACGATACAAGACTACAGCATTAGAAATGATTTAACCACCTATACTTTAAACTATCCTAATTTCGAAGTGAAAAATTCCTTTAATGATAATCTACTACCAGCTTTTACAGAAAAGCCTACGGATAGAGTCTCATTAGAAATTAGTTCTATAGCATCTGCTATCTTGGAAAATGATTTAGAAAATTTTTTTACTCTTCTGAAAAGCTATTTTGCAGGTATTCCCTATGAATTAATTCCAGTCAAGACTTTAAATGAAAAGTATTTTCATTTAGTTTTTTATTTATTAATGCGCGTACCTTCATTTATGGTAAATATCGAAGATAGGAGCAGCTCTGGGAGAGTAGATTTAGTTTTAGAGAATGATACAGATATTTATATTTTTGAATTTAAAGTAGACCAGCCTGCTAGAGTAGCTTTAGATCAGATTAAGACTAAGAAATACTATGAAAAATATGAAAACATTTCAGTTGTTCCATCATCTCTGAAAACTAGTCTAGATGACAGGCTTGGAATTAAAAAGATACACTTAGTGGGAATTAGTTTTAGTAGTGCAGAACGTAATATTAGTGAGTATTTAGTGGAGGAGTATAATTAGAAACTATGCCCTCAGGACAAAAAAACTGCCAATAGGTATACAGTCTTTTGAGCATCAACCCTTATTCAGGTTAAATGGTTTTCCAGAATGGCATTAAGTCAAAGTAGGCATGACTCCGAAAATGGCGTACAATTATGCATTAGCTAAGCTTGGTCAAGATTTTAATGCAGCTTCTAGCTTGGCTCTGAAGCACTTTGCTTTTCTAATGATGACTGTAAGCGAAAGCTTGCTAATGGTGTGATGGTTTATCCTTGGCTGGAGGGGTTAAAGAACGCTATCCCAAAGATTTTGGAAAGATGAACTTCATCTAGTAATATAGGTTAATGTACCACGATAATTTGGAGTAGTGCTTCTAATTATTCGGATAATTTGGAGTTAACGGGGCAGCTAAAATAGATAATCTGGAAGCTTCAGTAAAAAATCTGTCGCTGGAATTACTTGAACG
>JBJTTW010000261.1:0-1291 GCA_046080385.1 bacterium | reverse complement strand
TCACGCCTTAGGCTAGTAGCTTGAATCCCTAGAGGGAAATTTTTAAGTTTTTCTGTGATTATATTTACCTTCGTATCGAAATCTGAATCTGAATCATAGTAATAGCGAATAATGTACTTAGCATTCTGAATGAAATATATGGAATAATAAATCGCTTTTAGCAGGACTGCTTCAGAGATTAAAAGCTTATCTACTGCTAGAGAATCTTTAAACCTCTCTAAATGCTCATCTTCAGGAAAGTTATTTACTATTAATTCAGCTCTTTCTATAATCTCAAACTGTAAGCTTAGCTTAGGCAGAAAGTCACAGACTGCACGCCTCATATAAGGTAGTATCGGGTCTTCTTCGTGCTTATCCTCAAAATCCTTATACTGATTATAAAAGCGGTTATACATCTCTTTAGCTAATGGAGAATATTTAAATTCTAAAGCTGTATCAAGGCTTCTAAAATAATTATGGACCAGCCTGTAAACGGCTAAAAGCCTTTCCTCAAGCTTACTAGGTATAGCTTTAATATCAGGTATCCTAACTTCTTTTCTGGATTTACCAATAAATTTCATAAATCTATTATCAAAGCCAGTTTCTCTATGCCCTTTAGGTCTGGAAGTCAGCATACTAGCGAAGGTATGCACTCCAGCTATGCTTAAGGCTGGATCATAGATAGTAATTAGCTTTGGACCATTTTTGAGGTTATCCTTAGAGTGCATTGGAATAATAGGCGTGCCATCAAAAGCCTTAGTAATAAAGCTGCTTAAAGAGCTATTGTAATCAGCATTTAAAAGAGCATAGAAATTTTCAAATTCAGAAGTCTCTAGCATGACAAGTACTGGGTGCTTTCTTAGTGGCAGAGTGTGTTCTAAACCATGCTGTGTAAAGCTGCTAATCATAAGTTCTTCAGATTTAGGATTCGCCTCATCAGCTTGAAGCTTAGACAGATATTCTTTCTCCATAGCTTTATTAATAGAGATAAGTGGAAATGAATATCTTTTAGCTGCTGTGGTTTTCCCAGCGGTAGTCATAGCAAGAGTTTCAGCGTAAAGGTGTGGAAGTTTTCCATTAATTTTGGCTTTATTCCCTATAAAACCAGCCCCCTGAATGAATAAGACCATAGGTACTGCTTCTATACAACTCTCTATATTTTCCTCTGCATGGCACTGTTGCTCAATCAAAATCCGATAAAGGAGCTAAGAAGAAATGACGAAAAAGGTTTCAAATATTGAGTTTGCAGCTCATTAGATTTAATAATTTATTGATCAGTGAGTAAGAGAGAGGGTTTTAGGTACAAATATCC
>JBJTTW010000260.1:0-1856 GCA_046080385.1 bacterium | reverse complement strand
ACTAGCCATGCTAATGGCATAAAGTGAAGAGAGATGGAATTTCTTGCAGAAATTCCATCTCTCTTGATAAACTTCTCTCTGAAATCTAATTAACAATGGGCTTAAATTATTAAAAATTTAACTTCAGATCTGAACTCAGGCTTATATAAGTCAAATAATAGCAGAATATTATATTGAATTTGTCCGAATTGGTAATTACCAGTAAATTAAGTATTTATTACTTTTTTCATCTAAAATTCCATGGCCTTGCAGTGTAATTCTCATATCTTCTAGAGACATTTCTATAGCTGGAGCCATAGCGTGTGTAAATTTACCAGAGTGAATAAACATATAACCTTCTTCGTATTTAATAAATTCAAGTTCATTTAAATTTATATGCGTATCATCTCTTGTTTGGAAAATATTATTCATCTGAAAGCTATTCTCTATAACTTCTTGTAGGATTAGGCTGTCTTCCTCATTTTCTTTAAAGGAATTTTCTACTTCTACTTGGTCGCTTAGTAATATTAATCCAGCTCCCCGATTAGGAAGCTTTATGGATAAGGTAAAGCTGAGATTTTTTTCTGCATTGTAATTAATTTCTCCCCAGTTAATTAATTCATTCTGCCTATCGTGATGAAATTTACCAGCTTCTTCTTCGAAATAAATATCACTACCAAATATGTGAAACCCAGGTAGAGCATTAGTTTTAGAATATTCACACTCTATTCCAGTAGATTTTTTTAGTTCATTTAAAACTTTTACATATAAGTTACTTAAGTGCTTCTCTAGTAAAGGATTTTGCAAAGCAGCTTCTTCTTGATAATTTTGGTAAGAACTTATGGCATCTATATAGCTTACTGCTCCTAAAGTAAATCGAGGCAGCTCAAATGGATGATCATCTTCGTTCCTTAATTTCCAAGAGCCTTTTAGCTCAAGTATAATTCTGAAAATATTTTCGCATTCATCTTTATTTAAGACTTTTACTTTTTTAATCATGCATTAGTTATTATTTTCCCATATGAGTAGAATTAGTCATTCCCAGATCTTTCAGGAAATTTTTAAAGATATTAAAGCTGTTATTTTTGATATGGATGGTGTCCTTGTTTATAATACTGAGTTTCATAAAAAGGCGTTAAAGCAGTTTTGTTCTAGTAAAGGCTTTCATCTAACAGATGAAGATATGGCTGAAAAGATTTATGGTAGAACGAATAGAGAATGGCTTTTAAATCTTTTTGATAAAGATTTGACTGATGAATTAGTCGAAGAATATGCTCAAGAAAAAGAACTTATTTATAGAGAGCTTTATAAGGACTCTATAGAACCAGCACCAGGATTAATAGAGTTTTTAGATCTTTTAGATAGCTTAAATATCCTAAGAGCGATAGGAACTTCTGCCCCACCAGTTAATGTGGAATTTACGCTAGAGAAAGCTAATCTGAGAAAGTATTTCAGCTTAGTCATAGATGATACTATGATTAAAAATAGTAAGCCAGACCCAGAGATATATTTAAAAGCTGCTGCTGAGCTTGGTTTTCAGCCTCAAGAATGTGTGGTTTTTGAAGATTCTAAATCTGGGATATTAGCCGCGCTTAATGCTGGAGCTAGAGTGGTGGCTCTTACTTCTACGCTGCCAGCAGATGAGATATTAGCTTTGGAGGCGGATTTTGTTATTGATGATTTTTATTGTTTAGTTAATGATTAGTTTTAGACTTTTTTTGCAAAGGGTATATATTTAGCGGTTTCTATGGTCTTGCCATGATCGTTAAAACCTAAGTCCTCAAAGGCAGTCTTGATTTCTAGCTCTAGTGATGACATTTCGGTATTATCACTAAGGTGTACATAGCCTATTAATTTAGTTTTAGGCTTGTCTGGGA
>JBJTTW010000259.1:0-311 GCA_046080385.1 bacterium | reverse complement strand
CTCGGTCGGGGTCGAAAAATGCTAAAAATAGCATTTTTCAGCGGATCCTTGTATCTTTAAAAATAGATCTAGCAAATAAATGTTAGATTAGTAAAAGAGAAGAGAAGGCTCTCCTAGAGAGCCTCACGATCTAAGTAAATTACTTTACTTGATCAAAACTGGGTAGTTTGTCGCATCCTTTAACTACTAAAAATATTTTAGCAGGTTGTGTTTAAGCTTAAACACCCAGTTTTTCTTTTCATCCTAAAATTCGAACGATTGATTGAGCAGTAATTACTAGCTCGCATACAAGGAGGAATAATAAAATGAAT
>JBJTTW010000258.1:0-1853 GCA_046080385.1 bacterium | reverse complement strand
CTAGCCATGCTAATGGCATAAAGTGAAGAGAGATGGAATTTCTTGCAGAAATTCCATCTCTCTTGATAAACTTCTCTCTGAAATCTAATTAACAATTTGCTTAAATTATTAAAAATTTAACTTCAGATCTGAACTCAGGAATGGACATAACTTACATCAGAGTTGAGAGTGGTTTTTGCTACTTAACAGCAATCATAGACTGGAATTCAAGGTATATTTTAAGCTTCAAATTTTCTAATACTTTAAGTACAGATTTCTGCATAGAAGTACTAGAAGAAGCTTTAACATTGACTTCTATAATAATACTAGGCTTCACTCAAGCCTTGATTACCGAACGCCTCTAGAAGCCTATGCTGGAGTATTAAACAGCACATAGTATTTTTTCTTACGAAAAAATACTATGTATCAATAATCTGTGATAAAAATATTAGTTGTAGTTAAAAAATTCCTTTCTACTTTTCCCAATTATTGGTTTGATTTTCAGTCCACTTTATTACGATATAGAACAAACCGAGACTAAGATTGATGAAACGTTTGTAGGATTATGTTGTTTGGCTGTTCAATTAAATAATAAAAATATGACTTATTTCTCTTCTCAAGAAATCATAAAGGGTAAGCTAAATTGTGTTGAAGAATAAGACCTGCTTTAACGCCGAAGATCTAGGGCAGCTAAGCGCTATCCTTAATCAACTAAAAAATAAAAAAATATTTATCACTGGTGGAACTGGCTACATGGGTAAGTGTCTTTTGGATTTGCTAATTCAAGGAAATCATGAATTGCAACTCAATCTAAGCATCACCATACTTACACGCGATATAAAAAAATTCCAATCTAATTTTCCTTTTGGAAGAAGTTCATCTATATTAAACTTCATTGAATCAGATATTCGAGAAGCCTTTGATGAAGAGACTAAGGATTATGATTTTATCATTCATGCTGCAACACCAGCAGCAACAAGCGAAGTAATAGGACTTGCTAAGAATCAACCTAAAGAACTTTTGGAAATGATAAAGGATGGCAGCCATCAAGTATTGAACATTTGTCAAAAAAACAAAGATGCAAGATGCTTATACATTAGTTCTGGAGCTGTTTACCGTGGAATCAATGATCATAAGATTTTCTGCGAGCAAGACTGGAACTCCAAAAATAAAATCCCCCTAGATACTGACCCTTACATGCTTGGCAAAAGAATAGCTGAATCACTTTTTTTTGAAGCCTTTCACAATCAAGCATTTAAGAACTTTAGTATCGCTAGATGTTTTACTTTTATTGGGCCATATTTACCACTAGGCATACATCTTGCAGGGTCAAGCTTCTTCACTAATATTGCAAAACAAGAACCTATCACAATCAACAGTGATGGAACTGCACTTAGAAGCTTTATGCACAGCTATGATCTTGCTGTTTGGCTTGTAACCATACTTATTAAAGGGAAAGCAGCAGAGGTGTATAACGTAGGTTCAGACGAAGCCATTACTATTAAGGACTTCGCCAAAAAAATTTCTACGCTTCTCTCTAACCATCCAATAGTAACAAAAGAAGAAGTCCCGTGTGATCCTTTAAAAAAATATTACTTACCTAACATCAATAAAGCTCGACAAGAATTAGGACTAGAGCTTAAATACGCACTTAAACAATCAATACAAGACGCAGCTAAATGGTATGAATTGTTAGCAAATTAATAAATTGATTATCCTTTTAGTTGATTAACTTTTAGCCTAATCGTGGCAAATAACTCACAGTAACGAAAAAAATGAGTAAAGCAGAACTAGGAGCGGAAGATACTGTAAATCAATCTTTAACCCTAGTGAAAAATCTAATAGATGATAATGAATTAAATCTTGCTTTAATC
>JBJTTW010000257.1:0-2521 GCA_046080385.1 bacterium | reverse complement strand
GTTGCATAAATATAATCTGGAATTCGGAACTATTTTTAAAATTTTTATCCAAATGTCAAAACAATTTGTGTTTAGCTTAATCATGTTACTTAAACAACCAAAAGTTATGAAACCATTTTTCTTATAAGGTACTAATGCCTTCTTTTGACTGAGGTTAAAAGCTTCTACAACATTAAAGCTAGAGGCATATTTAGGCAAACGATAGATTTTTTCTAAATAAATATCATCCTCTTGAGGCACATGTTTTATATCGCTAATGCAGTAGTTAATTGATTTTAGACCAATAGGGCTGGGATTGCCTAGCCAGCAGACCTGTACTGGAGCTGGTCTTAGGGCTATCACTCCAAGCCGATTCAAAGTGCTATGCCCAGATAAATCAATAAGAATATTTATTTGATCTTGATGAATTAATTTTGCAGCTTCTATATCATTTAGATTTTGAATATCACGCCAGTGGTTTGCTTGCTTTGACCAGATCTCTGTAACATTGTCCTTTTCATTATTGCAATAACAAAATATATCAAGTCCATTTTCTTGTAATTTAGGTATGAAATTACCTATCCATAAAGAAATGACGTGACTTTTAAAATCTCCCGAAATAAAACCTATTCTTAGTTTTTTCTCTTGTAAATTTAAAAGTGGAAATTCTGTATATTCTTTTCCCTTATGTTCTGGAAAAGCTTTTTCTCCGTATATTTCGGCAAACTGCTTTACTTCCACATTAGTACTGTCATGAGTGTAATGAAGATAGGAAACCATACAGCTAAGAAGGTCTTTATTGTGGGGATCGATTTCCAATGCCTTGAGAATATGATTATGAGCTAATCTTGCTTTGCCCATTGTGAATAGTGTTTCTGCAAGCACTGTATGAGTTCTTAGTGCTTGATTTTTATATTTCAAGAGTTGATAACCATATTTGAGGGTATTAAAATATTCCTTTTTTTGATAGGCATCATCAAACAAAGTTAATAAAGCTTTGCTTGACTGGTTTTCATGGATAGTACTTTCTATTTTTTTGTAAAAGCTTAGATAATTTTGATTGTCTGGATCTTCAAGTAATAGCTCTTGGATTAAGTTTTCTGCTGCATCAAGATTGCCATTTAAAAAAGCTGTTTGTGCAAGCAAGTAAACTGATTCAGGGCAGTAATGTTTTTCTTCTAGTAATTCGTAAAGAGAGTCAATCGCAGAATCGTATCTTTTTGATTCTAGATCAGCTTTAATTTTTATTAATTTTCGTTCCCTTTGTTCAAGCATTGATTAGTTTTGAATTTTCTGATTCCAAAGATATCTAAGACCATCAAAAAAATCTTTTGAAAAGCTTTTCATATCAGCTGCTGCTGAGTTAAGATATCTCTCTCTAATAGTAGATTTATAGTGAATAATTCGTTCTGGAGAATTAGCTAGCAGAATCAGTTTATTAATATAATCGCTTTGATCTATTGCGATAAGTTCCTCTAATTCGCTGAAATGTAAAATATCTGCAGAGTAGCGGTTTGAACATTTATTCCCATTAATGCCAATTAATGGAATACTCATCATTAGCGTTTCATGGGTAGTAGTGCTACCAGTAAAGGGAAATGTATCTAATGCAATATCTATTTTATTAAATCTTTGGAAGTAAGCATGTTTGTCTGATGGGGTTTCAAATTCTATTCTTTCTTTACCCACACCGTGATCAGAAAAAAAATCTAAAATCTTTTTTCTGTAATTAGCCGAACAAACACTGTGATTGCTCATTAGAAGTACTGATTTAGTGACTGAGTTAAGAACTTCTGCCCAAGCTTCTATAACTTTTCTATTAATTTTCAGACTGCTATTAAATGATCCTAGAACAATAACCCCATCATTTCTTGCTAGAGATCTGTTTATTTGCAGGTTTTCATAATCTTGAGCAGGATATGAAGGATGAGGCATGCGATAAATCTTTTCTGTGAAAAATACTTCTTCCCCTTCCCTGACTAGAAAAGGGTCTGCAATCATATAGTCTATTTGCGGCAATCCGATGGGACCAGCCTGTCCTAACCAAGTGATTTGAAGTGGGGCTGGTTTTAGTGCGAAGGTCTTAAGGCGATTGCCAACAGTATGTCCAGATAAATCAATTAATATATGGATTTGATCTTTATAAATTTTCTCTGCTAATTCGACGTCTGATAAGTGATCAACATATTCTAGCTTATGGCAAATGCTGCGTAATGATTCTGAAAATTGATTTGGTGCAATACTCGAATAGCAGTGAATTTCAAAATTATTACTGCTATCACTAGATGCGTGTTTCAGTAAACTACTGATCCAAAAAAACACTGGATGCATTGTAAAGTCTGGCGAAACTAGTCCTACTTTGATAATTTTCTTGGAATTTTCCTGACAATTTCTAATCAAGTCTGAAAAATCAAAATCTATTTTATGCTCTTCTAGAAATGGACGAATACATTTCTGGTAATAGCTTTGTGAAAATTCAAGAATTTGCTCACTCGTAATTGAGTGAGCATAATGTGAGATCATTATTAAGTTATCGTATGCT
>JBJTTW010000256.1:0-6819 GCA_046080385.1 bacterium | reverse complement strand
TGGGACTGGGAAAAATACATTAATGATACTTCTAGATATGAGATAGCAGCAGCGGTCGAATAAAATAGGCGTGTAGCCGAAGTCCCAAATCTAAGAAATAAGATCCTTCTTAAACTCAATAGCCGTCTCAGACTTAATCTTAGTCGCAGCTTCTACTAAAGCTAAGAATAATGGATGAGGTCTGTCTGGTCTAGACTTAAATTCTGGATGGAACTGACAAGCGAGCATAAATGGATGCTCTACCATCTCTACTATCTCCACTAAAGAAGCATCTGGGGATAATCCTGAGACTTTAAGACCCGCTGCTTCAAGCATATTCTTATATTTATTATTAAATTCATAGCGGTGACGGTGTCTTTCATTAATTAAAGGCTCGCCACTAGAATTACTTGATAAGTGTCCCGAACGCTGATAGGCTTCATATGCTTTAGTATTGGTCACCAAATGACAAGGGTATGAGCCTAAACGCATAGTCCCACCTTTATCTTGGACATTCTTCTGATCATGCATTAAATGAATCACGGGGTCTGGCGTACGAGTATTAAACTCTACACTGTTAGCATTCTCTAAACCCAAAACATTACGGGTATATTCTATAACTAAACACTGAAGACCTAGGCAGAGACCGAGTAAAGGAATTTTATTAAGCCGTGCATACTGTATTGCGACTAGCTTACCTTCTATACCTCTATCCCCAAAACCGCCTGGAATACAGATAGCATCTATATCTGCTAAAGCCTTATTTGTGTCTTCTAATGAATTAATATCATCAGAAAGTACCATAACTAACTCAAACTGCTGTCCAAATTCTGCACAAGCATGTCTCAGTGACTCGATTACAGATATATATGCATCTGAAAGTTTTACGTACTTTCCTACTAGTGCGATTCTCAGCTTACGATCGGGCTTACTTTTAATTTTAGCAACCGTTTCCTTCCAGCTAGTTAAATTAGGTTCACTGCTCTCTAAGCCTAACTCATCTAAAACCCTATCCGCTAAACCTTTATTCTCAAGCATTAGTGGCACCTCATAGATACTGCTACAGTCTGAGCTTTCAATAATATTAGAAAAAGGCACATCAGTAAACAGACTCAGTTTCTCTCTTAAATTCTCTGGAACATCTTGCTCAGAGCGAAGTACAAGTATATTCGGGTGAATACCTTTTGAACGCAGTAGCTCCACACTATGTTGTGTGGGTTTCGTTTTTAACTCATTCGTAACTTTAATATTAGGAACTAGAGTCACATGAATGTAAAGTGAATTATTTTTACCAGCGTCTTTCTTAAACTGTCTTATCGCCTCTAAGAATATAGAACTTTCTATATCACCTACAGTCCCGCCCACTTCTACAATCAAAATATCAGCTGAAGATTTTTCAGCTGCCTTTCTAATACGATCTTTAATCTCATTCGTAACATGGGGTACCATCTGCACAGTGCCGCCGAGATACTCTCCACGACGCTCTTTAGAGATTACATCTGAATAGATTTTACCAGCGGTAACGCTGTTCGTTTTCTGTAAATTCTCATCAATAAAACGCTCATAGTGACCTAAATCTAAATCTGTCTCTGCTCCATCATCTGTAACAAAAACCTCACCATGCTGGTATGGTGACATAGTACCCGGATCTACATTTAGATAAGGATCTAATTTCTGTATAGAAACCTTATAGCCTCTAGATTTTAATAACCTGCCTAAGCTAGCAGAAACTATTCCTTTCCCTAAGCTACTTACTACGCCACCTGTAACAAAAATATACTTCGTCATCTTTAGAACCTGATACTTAATTAGAACTAACCATTTTAGGCACTTTAATACCTATGCCTTCCTGAACCTCTTCCTTATCAGGTAAATTAGCTATCATAGACTCTAATAATTCTTTAGAACTAGCTAAGGATTCATCTTCTCTTACTACATTTGCTAAATCAAGAGGACCTGTTAAAGGTTGAATATTCTTAGTGTTCATCTCACTTAAAGTCGCAACATAATCAAGAATCCTAGAAAGGTTTCCAGACTGCTCATCTAGCTCTTCCTCCGTTAGTGAAAGTTTCGCTAAGTTAGCTATCTTTCGCACTTGCTCTTTTTCGATGCTCATGTCTTACGATTTTAGCATAGAGACCGCTGCTGTCATTCGTCCTCCTCTGCCTTGAAACTGCACGTTGTGCAGTGGTCTCATATACTCACCCGAGCTTCTAAAGCCTTAACTATAGTAAGCTCATCAGCATAATCTAAATCCGACCCCAATGGTAAACCATAGGCAAGGCGAGTGACTAAAATGGATCTTTGCTTTGAACTTAGAGCTTCATGAGCGTTACTATGCTCACTTAAATCAGCTACCTGCACAGCAGTGCCTATATCTAACTGCGATAAAGCTCTTTTTAAAAACAGCATAGTCGCCTCACCTTCAGTACTTGGGCTGATAGCGAAGATTAACTCTATCTCTCCCTGCATAAGCTTAAGGCGTTCTAGTAAAGGGCTAATATTTAAATCAACGCTAGAAATACCATCTAGAGGTGAAATTAAGCCACCTAGCACATGATATTTTCCCCTAAACTCCCGGGTTTTTTCTATAGCGATAAGATCCTTTACCTCGGCGACTATACACAAAAGATTTCCATCTCGTTGCTTATTTAAACAGATCTCACAGACCTCATCAGAAGTTAAATTAAAGCAATATTTACAATATTTAATATCATTTTTAGCGATACGTACGACTTCAAGAAAACGCTGTACCTGCTCTGTTGATTTTTTTAACAAGGAGAAAGCCATTCTCTGAGCGGATTTAGGACCAATTCCTGGAAATTTATTAAATTCTTCTATAAGCTCAGCTAAAGCTCTAGTGTACTCCACAGAAGAACCTAGTCCGCAAGCCCCATGCCTTCAGAAATTAACTTTAACTTAGCCTTAGTAAGGTCAGTAGCCATTTCCGTAGCTTTTTTAATAGCACTAATAGTAGCCTTCTCTATTACTGGACAGGCTTCTGCTAAACTAGGGTACTTAATTGCTAAAAGATTATAGTTAATCTTTAAAGATTTAAAATCACCCTGAGCAGACATAGTCACATCGACTATTCCATCATAGGAACTAGCCTCTAAGACTTTATGAGAAAGCTCTTCCTGAACCTTGAGGAGACCTTCTTGCATATCTTGGGCTTGTTTTAAAGCTTTTTTTAAGTCTTGCTGATCCATGACAAACTATTATTATAACCTATTATGTTGGGTAAAATTGAGATTATGTTTGTCAACAGAGCCTTCTACTGACAAACACTGCACTCCTCTCCTACACTAACCTGCCTTCTAACTGCTGTATTATCTACGGAATCAGCTTCGATAACGGATTCCGATCTTAAATAATATAACGATTTAACACCTAACTCATGAGCTAGCACATGTATATCATTGAGCTGTTTACCGCTGATCGGTGATTTTAGAAAAAGATTTAAAGACTGAGACTGGCAAATATATTTCTGCCTGTCAGCAGCTTGGATAATTAGTTCTTTCATATCTAGCTCATATCCAGTTTTAAAAATCTTTTTCTCTTCATCAGTTAAGAAATCAAGATTTCTAACACTACCTTTATCTTCAATAATTTTTCTCCAGATTTCAGGCTTATTCTGCCCTTTCTCTTCTAAAAGCTGCTCTAATTGTAGATTCTTCACAAGAAAGCTTCCGCTTAGAGTCTTCTGTAAGTAAGCATTCCCAGCGATAGGCTCTACACAAGGAGTCGCTCCACCACAGATAACTGAAATATTCGCAGTAGGTGCTATCGCTATAACATTACTATTACGCTGGTTTCCACCATCAGGACAAACTCCACGTTCGTCAGCTAGATTTACAGAAGCCTGCTTCGCATATTTATGAATAGTGCTAAACACTATTTTATTTAAAGAACGTGCTTGAACACTCTCGAAAGGCATTCTATGCTTAAGTAATAAGCCATGCCAACCCATAACACCTAATCCTATAGACCTTTCCTGAGTCGCAGAATAAATGGCACGCTTATAATCACGGGAATCCACACCATAGATAAAGTTATCTAAAACGTTATCTAAAGCCTTAACTGCAGCATATAAAACAGATTCAGCTTCATCCTTCCACTCGTCCCATCTCTCTAAATTTAGAGAACCTAAACAGCAAACAGCTGTTCTTTCACGATTTGTAGGTAAAGTAATCTCAGAACAAAGGTTACTCTGCTTAACGAAAAGTCCTTTATCTTTATGATGCTGTGGAATAGTCTTGTTAACTGTATCTATGAACAGTATATAAGGCTCACCAGTCTCCACTCTATTTTTAAGAATTTTACGCCACATCTCAGTAGCATCTACAGACTTAACGACTTCACCACTATGAGGACAGAGTAAATCAAATTTAATCTTAGCCTTTACACAACGCATAAACTCATCAGTGATAGTTACACCATGATGAAGGTTTAAACATCTGCGATTATCATCACCACCAGTGGGTTTACGAATATCTATAAATTCTTCTATGTCTGGATGACTAATATCCATGTAAACAGCTGCTGCCCCACGCCTAGTATTCCCTTGGGAAACAGCTAAGGTAGCACTATCCATAACTTTTAAAAAAGGCACTGTACCAGTAGACTTACCACCAGAACTAAGCTTAGAATTATGACCTCTAACCTCGGACCAGTTAGTTCCTATTCCACCGCCGCCTTTAGCAAGAAAAGCATTTTCTTCATAAGTTTTAAATATATCTGAAATGGAATCTCCGACGGTATTCAAGAAACAAGAAATTTGAGCTCCTCTGCTTGTCGCAGAGTTTGTTAAGACTGGAGTCGCTGGCATAAACCAGTTTTTAGACATTAAGTCATAAAGACTCTGAGCTAACTCCTTGTCACCACGAGCTATACCAGCGGATACTCTTGCGAAAAACATCTGTATATCTTCACAGATAATACCTTTGCCATCTTTCAAGAAATATCTATCACGTAAAGTCTCCAAGCCAAAAAAAGTAATATATTTATCACGACTGTAGTCAAGCTTAATACTTCTCTGAACGCCTTTATCTCCACGATATTGTGGAGAATCCCAGCTAGCCTTCTGCCCTACCTGAAGCTGAACTTTCTTTAAAAGCAGATCACGAGCCAATTCCAGATTATTATTGGAAAGAGCATCAACGATGGATGCTTGTTTGTTACTAGTATCTATCTCGGCAACTGACATATATTTTAGATCTCTACATATAGCTAGACTTTTTCAAGGACTCACTATGTATAGCGTTAATCCCTCCATAGTAACAGTAAACTTAGCGTTTCGCAAGCTTGAACTTGTTCGTTTCGCTACACGTCCAAAGCATGTTAGATTTAAAAAATGCGTTTGATTTTCTATCGAACAGGAGCCATCGGTGACGTAATTCACTGCTTACCTGCTCTAAAATTCATAAAAGAAAAATATCCAGAAGCTAGTATAGAATTAGTTACTCACTGTAAGCCTCTCAAAGAAGTGCTAGAACACTACGCTTCATACATAGATAAGGTGTTTATCGCCTCTAAAAAAGACCCCGCGCCGACAGAGCTTCTAGAAAGTCTTCAGGCAGAGCCTTGTGACATATTTACCTACTTACATTCTAACTGGCTAAAAGCTATTTACCTTAACATTAAATTTTTTAAAGCTAAGCTAAATATCTATAAAAAGGATTTAGACCTTAGTTCTAGAGAAAACTTCCTCACTGCTTTTGACCCAAGTTTAAAGCCTTTATTGTTAAACGAGAGATACGATAATAACTTATTAAATTCTTTACTAGATTATGATTGCTTAAAACTTTCTCCGAATTTAGATATAGAGCATCATCGGGGCGGCGAAAGCGCAGAAATTGGAATTTGGCAAGAGTGCGAGAATGCTCAGAAAATCTTAAATGGAGTAAAACCTTATATAGTGATAATCCCTGGAGTAGGAAAACTCAGACCACAGAGAGCCTTTCCTTTAGAGAGATGGGAGATTGTTATAAAAAAATTAGTCACAGAGACAGACCTAGATATAAAAATTTTAGGTGGACCAGATGAAGCAGAGCTTTCTCTGAAATTAAATGTAAGCTTAAAACTCAGAAGCCCGACTAACACTCGCATTGAGAATCTTATTGGCAAGTTAAGTTTACTAGAAAGCACTCGAGTATTAGAATCTGCGATGAAAGTCTACGCCTGTGATACTGGACTTCTGCACATAGCTTCTGCTTTAGGGAAAGATATCGAAACTATATATTCAGTAACTTCTGAATTTAGAACTGGACCTTATTCACCGAAAGCTAAAATACTTCGATCAAAATACTGTAAGTGCCAGAATTTGAAAAATTTTCATGATAATAAAATTAGCTGCGAATACCTTGCTAGTAATGGTCTGCCAAGATGTACGCAGGATTTGGGGTTTGGTTACTGAAATACTAAAATCATAAAACTAAGTGATATTAAGTCTAGAGAATTAGCAAAAGTTCCTAAGATTAAAGAATGGGAAGCCGCTAGCAGCGCTCGCTGAGGGTTTCTGTTAATACTCTAGCTTCTCTTGGCTCGCATGGAGTATGTGGTGTCCCTCGACCTGGGTCTTCATCTCACATTCCGCACCCTCCAAGTAAAAACCCTAAAAAGCTTTCAGTGAGTGGTTTCAAGGGCAGTTGGTGCGATTTCAAAATATTAAATTTCTGTTAAACAGTGGGTTTTAATACAGTAATACATATGGCCAAATCCGTAAATACATGCTCTGGTTAAGTAATGGAGCTAAAAGAGACGAAGGCATTAGAGCATAACGAATTAGTAAAATCAGTATGTGACGAATTAGGGATAAAGGAATTAGTAGATAATCTCCTT
>JBJTTW010000255.1:0-12965 GCA_046080385.1 bacterium | reverse complement strand
AGCGTATCATCTACTTTTTTATTTATAAAATCAAGGGAAAGAGGCTTTAAATTTTCACCTACTTCAAATGGAAAAGCAATATTATCTCGCACTGAAAGTGAATCAAAGAGAGCAGAATACTGAAAACTCATACTAACTTTTTCACTTGAAAGCTTAACAGTACCTGAATCATAACCATCAAGCCCCGCGACGATTCTTAAAGCAGTACTTTTACCACTACCCGAAAAGCCAACCAAGGCGACCACTTCACCTCTAGCAACTGTAAAACTTACATCCTTAAGAACTTCATTTTCACCATATGATTTTTTTAAATGTTCAACTTTAATCATTTTCAAACTTCTTTCAAAAGCCCTATGAAATAGAATAACAGCTTTCAAAAATCAAAATACACCCTATCCTTCAACTCAAACGGCATATATTCCTGCTCCACATAAGCCCCCTCATAATCATGAGGATATTTATAATCAGTAATTGGATTAACTCCTATATTTTCAGACTTAGCAGGGCAGGCAAAATTTAAAGGTCTTAAATGAAAAGGTACAGGATATTTTTCAAAGTTTTTACAATCCTGCATCGCTAAATTAATCGCTTTATAAGCATGATTTGATTTTTTAGCTTTAGCGATATAAATTACAGCTTGAGCCAGTGGAATTCTCGCCTCTGGCATGCCTAGTTCTAAAGCAGCTCTATAAGCAGCTTCTGCGACTACCAAAGCATTATTATCAGCTAAGCCCACATCTTCACTAGCGGTTACTAAAATACGCCTCGCCACAGCTTTTAGATCAGCTCCCCCCTCTAGTAATCTAGCTAACCAGTATATAGAACCATTAGGATCAGAGCCACGCATAGCTTTCTGTAAAGCTGAAACACAGCTGTAATAAGAATCAGCATCACCAGAAAAAACTTGTCTCTGTATTAATTCTTGGCATAAATTAAAAGTAATTACCTTTAAGAACTGCTGCTGAACTTGATCTTCTGGGTTTTTACCCACCTCATGATCATGCAGTAAACTGCGGTCATTAGGCTTACTTTTAATATTTTTTTCAAAACTAAGCAGGCAAGCCTCTATCGCGTTTAACAGCATACGTGCATCACCAGCAGAAATCTTCACTAAATAATCTCTAGCTGCTTCCTCTATAACAATAGATTCCTCTATTGAAACCCTGTCCATCAGGTGATTTAAATCAGCAAAGCTATGTGCCTTAAGCTCAAATTTAATTAACCTGCTTAAAAGTGCCTTATTAATAGCAATAGCTGGATTTTCAGTAGTAGCTCCAATAAAAACTATTTTGCCAAGCTCAATAGCATTTAGCAGTGCGTCCTGCTGATTTTTAGAAAAATTATGTAATTCATCAACGAAAAGTATGCCTGGCTTAGGCTGCCGAGAAAGAATATCTATAGCTTCTCTTAATTCCTTAACTCCAGAATTAAATGCCTGTAATTTTAGAAACACTCGTCCAGAGTTCTTAGCGAAAAGCTCCGCAATAGTAGTTTTACCAGAGCCTGGCGGCCCCCATAAAAGAATCGAAATAAATTTCTGTTGATTCTTTGTCGAATTAAACCAATTTATAAAATTTTGATTCTTTTTTACAGAACCTATTAAATCTTCAAAGCTCTGTGGTCTATACTTTTCTGCAAGAGGCTTAGTAGAAGGGATATCATTAAATAAATTAAGCTGTTCCACTTCTCTAAGTTTACTTTAAATGACATACTAAAAATAAATTGAATCGCCCACAACTACTAATAATATTAACCATCACCCTTTTTTCAATGCTATTTGCAAGAGTATTCTACTTGCAGATTTGGGAGCACGGCAAATTCAAGAACTTAGCCAAAAATAACTCCACAAGAGTATCTCTAATCAGAGCACCTAGGGGAATTATTTATGATAGAAACGGAATCATCCTCGTTACTAGTAAACAATCTTTAAGAATAATCGCCTATCCTTACATAGTAAGTAATGTCAAAGATAAAAGAGCACTAGCTCGTAATCTAAGCAAGCTTACAGGTAAAACAGAAAGTGAATTATTTAAGATACTCAATGAAACTAATCCTAGAGTACCTTTACCAATACAGATAGCGAATAACATTGACGTTAGCCAAGCTATAAAAATCTATGAAAACTCTCATTTACTGCCTGGTATAGATGTAGAGAGCCAGCCTATTCGCTACTATCCTTACGGCGAAGTACCAGCTCACTTACTTGGTTACGTAGGAGAAGCTAATGAAGCAGAGCTAGAATACCATGCCAACAGTCCCAAAAAACTTAAACTCGGAGATAAGACTGGGAAAAGTGGTGTAGAGAAATTCTTTGATGAACAGCTTAGAGGCGTTGATGGTGAAAGAAGAATATTCGTTGACAGGCACGGAAAATCGCTAAACCCAGGCAAAGAAAAGAAAAAACTTACCAAAGTTCCAGAAAAAGGTAATAACCTGCATCTAACCATAGACATAGACATTCAAAGAGCGGCCTACGATGCTATGGGTGACCTAATGGGAGCAGCAGTGGTAGTGAATCCTAAGAATGGTGAAGTTTTAGCATTAGTAAGCAAACCCAGTTATAATCCAAATTTTTTTGCAGAAGGAATTCCACATTCTATTTACCAAGAATTATCCAAGAAAAAAGCTTTTCTAAATAGAGCTGGGGCTGGCTTTACGCCAGGTAGTATATGGAAACCTATTACAGTACTGGCTGCACTAGAAAATAAGGTCATTGATCCAGCTACTAAATTACACGTAAGTGGTGCTATTTACCTTGGTGGCTTTAAATTTGGTGACTGGACTTCAGAGACGGGTTCTATGGATATGAGAACCGCTTTAGCTTGGTCTAGAGACACTTATTTTTATCAGGTAGCCAAATTACTGAAACCCGAACAAATCTCTAGTATAGGTCTTCTACTCGGTGCTGGTGAAAAGACTGGCATAGAAACTGGTGATGAAAGTGCAGGTATAGTTCCCGATCCTAACTGGAAGAAAAAGCATATGGGTGAAGCTTGGTATCCTGGTAATACACTACATCTATCTATAGGACAGAGCTTCCTTTTAGTTACGCCTTTACAGGCTGCAACAATGATTTCGACTATGGCTAATTATGGTAAAGTCCCGCAATTACACGTAATTAAAGATAAAAATAAAAACCAATTCAAAAGAGTTATCAATAACATAAAACCAGAAAGCTTTAAAGTTTTAAATGAAGGACTTAGACAGTGCGTCCAAAGTGGCACTGGCGGTGCTAGCAATCTCTATGGAGATTATGCACCGATACAAATCGCTGGTAAAACTGGTTCAGCAGAAGTCCATGGTTATAGACACAGTACGCATGGATGGTTCATAGCTTATGCACCTTATGAAAATCCGGAAATAGCGCTTGCACTATTTGGCGAAGGTGCTGGTCATGGTGGTAGTGTTTGTGCTCCAGTCGCTCAAAAAATTTTTGAAGCTTACTTCAAAAAATATCACCCAGTAAAACCTGAAGACAGGGAATCGATAATCTCTAAACCGTTTATTTTGAATGATAAACCTACTAGCGCAGTAGATACTGACGTTGTTCCAAAAAAGGAAGAAATAAATAATAGTGCAAATACTAACAACGCAAAACCACAAACTAGAACTACTAGCCTCATCAATCAAGCAGCAAGTAGCTTAAATACCTTAAACAAGTTGATTACTAAACCTCAGAATAACAAGCCAGAGTTTACTATTGAGGAAAGCGATGAAGCCCTAAGTGCCCCAAGCCCTGTCATCAAAGATGATGATGAAAATAAAGAAAGAAAAAGAAGACAGCATTAGTATAATAAGATCTAATGCAGAAAGTTCTTTTACTTATACTAGATGGATGGGGCTACTCTAAACAAAAAAAAGGGAATGCGATGCTTGCAGCTCAAACTCCTTGCTTCAATTCACTCATTAGCGAATATCCACACTCTTTTTTAAACGCTAGTGGTCCTCTAGTTGGCTTGCCAGAAGGGATTATGGGAAATTCAGAAGTCGGTCATGAAAATATCGGAGCTGGCAGAATAAATGATCAAAAATTAACACAGATTTCTAAAATGGTGCGGAGTGGCGAATTCTTTAAAAACCAAGTCCTAGTGAATGCTGTAGAACACGCAAAGGCACATAATTCTAAACTGCATTTTATGGGTCTTATCTCTGAAGGTGACGTACACTCACACATTGGTCATTTAAAAGCACTTATAGAGCTCGCTCGCAGACTTGGTCTTAATCACACGAAAATAAAGCTTCATGCTATCAGTGATGGCAGAGATGATCCGCCAAAAGTTTCTGCTAAATTAATGGAAAAACTCTCGACTGAAATAGATATCGCTACTGTAAGTGGGCGTTTCTGGGCGATGGACAGGGATAAAAACTGGGACAGAATTGATAAATACTTTAAAGTCATAACTGAAGGTAGCAGTCTTAGAGCGAAAACTGCTAAGGATGCGATTCTAAATTACTATAACTATGCAGATGCTAATCAAGGAAGAGTAATCGGCGCTACTGATGAATTCGTAGAACCTACTTTAATTCAAGAAAGTGGTTTGATTGAAGAAAAAGACTCTGTTATTTTCTTTAACTTTAGACCCGATAGAGCCATTGAGATATCGACTAAATTTAAAACCTATCAAGAATCTCACCCAGATTTGCTTTATACTTGTTTCACTGAATATGATTCGAGTTTAAATCTAGCAGTGGCTTTTGATGAAAAAAGCTTACCTGAACAAAATTACTCAAATTCACTAGGTGAATATATTTCAAACTTAGGTTTAAATCAATTTAGAATAGCTGAAACCGAAAAATTCGCTCACGTAACCGTCTTCTTTAACGGCAGAAAAAAAGACCCTTTTCCTCATGAAGACAGACTCTTAGTACCTAGCCCTAAAGTCGCGACTTACGATCTTAAGCCAGAGATGAGCGTAGCTGAAGTAACTGACGGCTTGATAAAAGCCATCGAAAACAAAGAGAAAGACTACAAGCTAATAGTCTGTAATTTTGCCAACCCAGACATGGTAGGGCATACTGGAAACTGGGAAGCTGTTATCAAAGCATTAGAAGTTGTAGACTCTAAAATCGCTCTAGTGAAAGCTGCCTGTGAAGCTAATAATTACAAACTAATCATCACAGCAGACCACGGAAATGCTGATCAAATGCTAGATGACGATGGCACTATCAGAACTGCTCACAGCTGTAACCTTGTACCATTAATATTAGTAGATAAGAATTACCAGCTAAAGGATAATATAGCTAACCAAAACAGCCTTAGCAATATAGCTCCAACTATTTTAGATATTATGGGGCTTGAGAAGCCTGATGAAATGACATCTGAGAGCCTGCTTATAAAGCAGAGTAGTTTTGTTTAAAATAAAACTAAGTCTATAATCGATATTTTTTCATATGGCTCATTAAAGCTATTGTCGCTGTTTTTTTGGTGACAGTCTTTCCTACTGTTAATATATAAATATGGTCGTAATAGAATGTCCAAGCACTAAATTACGTGGCGAGAGAACTGCCATTAATTATTATGCTGGCTTTAGTGAAGCCTTCGTAGACTACGCTATCGAAATTTCTGGACTTAAAAAAAAAGCTTTAATCTTAGATCCTTGGAATGGCTCTGGGACTACGACAGCTGTTGCCTCTAGGAAAAATTTTAAATCTATTGGTATCGATATTAATCCAGCTACTCTTCTCTATGCTTATGCAAGACTCGCTTCTAAGCAAGACTGGCAAAGAGTGAGAAAATTATTTTCAGAGCTGAAAAAATTAAAAACGACTAAGTTCACTAGTAAAGCACTTGCAGCTAATGCTGCAACTTTTCTATGGTTCACTGAAAAAAGCACTTATAGCTTAAATCTTTTTCGTGAAAAGATTTTTCAAATTGAAGATGAATTTCTTAAAAATTTACTGAATTTTATTGCAGTGAAAGCATTTAGAATGCAGTTAGATGGCTTCCTTTGCTCCAATCCTACATGGATAAAGAGACCTAAGGATGAAGAAGATTTACTTGAGTTTGATTTTAAACGTTATTTAAAAGATTTTGAAGAGACTATTGATTTATTTATCGCTAGTACTGATGATTTTAAGGTAAGCCATCATCAAGAACCACGCTTAGGAATTGGATCTTCATCAAATTTAAAGCTAGAAACGGCTAGTATTGATTGTATAATAAGCTCTCCACCATATTGTACTAGAATAGACTATGCGATTATGACTCTTCCAGAGCTGGTTTGGCTTAAGATGAGCTTAGATGATATAAAACAGTTAAGGCGAAATATAATCGGCACCACCACCGTGGAAAAATCTTTAGAGGAAATTAAATTAACTCCGAAGGCACAAAAAATTCTTAACTTAGTTCAGGCACATGATTCTAAGGCCTCTGCGACTTATTATTATAAAAATTTAAAAAGCTATTTTATAAAAATGGAATTAAGTTTCCTTGAATTAGCGAGAGTTTTAAAAAAGACTGGGTCCTTGCATATAGTTTTACAAGACTCTAGATATAAGGATTTGGATTTAAAGATATCTGAGATATTTGCTGAAAGCCTTGAGATGAAAGGGCTTCAGATTATAGATCAATCAAAGTATATGTCAGAAGGCTTTAATTATCTTAGGGGTAATAGAGAGATTAATGAGGTAGTTTTTAGGTGCAGGAAGAAATGAAAGATTTATTTAGTACATTAATGGAAGCCAAATTAAATATTCGCTCCATGAATACTGTTTATAGCACAGAGATGATTTATCAGAGATTCCAAAACGACGAAGGCGGAGAATCCTTTGTGATACCAGATTTTCAAAGATCACAAGATGTTTGGGATAAAGCTACCAAATCTAGGTTTATTGAATCCCTTTTCCTTGATATACCAATTATGAATATCACTGTATTTGCATTTGATATTGAAACACTTGAGATTGTTGATGGTTTACAAAGGATAACTACTATACATGAGTATATAAATAATGCTTTGAAACTAAATGGGCTAGAACTCTTAGAAGATTTCAACGATAAATCCTTTAAGGACTTACCTTCTAACCTCCAAATCCTCTTCAAGAGAAAAGCTCTTAATTTTACTATTCTTGATGGTACAAATGATGAAAGTATTAAATATGAATTATTTAATCGCATTAATCGTGGACAATCTCCTCTTTTAAGTCAAGAAAAACGAGAAATCAACCGTGGCAAATTCACTGACTTGGTAAATGATTTATTTACCAAATATGATGGTCTATTTCATGCAGTAAAGAAAAATACACGTTTGAAATTCTCATCTATTCGAAAATATGATCATGAGCTAATAGCTAGAGTATTGCTTCTATATCGTAAGCTTCAGGAGGAGAGTAAAGGAATTAAAGGGAATTTGAAGATGGAGAAAGCTTTAGATGATGAGTATAAAGATCAAGATAAACGTTCATCAGAATATTACCAAGATTTAGAATCGGTTTTTTCACGTTCAGCAGAATATATTCTGTCTCTTAATATTGATGAGCCTTTTACTAAAGCCCATAATTTTTCGTCAGTCAGGTTTGACGCTATTATGGCTGGTTTAATGTTGGCTATCAAAGAAGAAGTATTTGATGAAGATAAACTAGCGATTTTAAAATCCATGTTATCTCAAGATAAAAAATATCCAGAGCTGGAAGAAAAATTTATAAAAGTAACTGATCCCGCTGGAGCAAACGCTGCAAAAAAAATTAATGACAGAATTAATTTTTTTAAAAACTTAGTTTCTAAATAAAATGAAGTGCGAGATAGCAGAATTAAGGCTAACAAGTTCAAGAGTATACGTATTCGACTCTATCCGTACGTATAAGACAATTAAACAGCTGAGAAAATCACACGAAAATAGTTTTCATGTACAAGAAGCGAGCATTCTACACTCATTGCAGTTTATGTTTCTATGCTCTTCACTAGAAGGCTTTATCCATACTGTTATTGGTGAATATTATTCACAAATCAAGCTAATCAAAGGTTTAAACAAATCTTTCAAGAATAAAAATAATAAAAAGATTCTAGATGGAATCATAGAACTTTATTCTGCAAAAGATCCTCAAGCTAATCCAAAGTTCTCAATTCTAGAATATTTGCTTGATGGTGCTAATAAAAATATTACAAAGATAAAGACTGGTAATGATCTTGCAGAAGTATTTAATTTAAATGTTTTAAAGAAGTATACTGGTGCTGATCTTCAGAATATTCCAATAATAGATGATACTATCAGAAAGCAAAGAAATGATTTGATTCATGGCAAGATCAGTTACGATCGCCTTGGGAGTACGCTAACAGAGGACGACCTGAAAAAACTGTCTCTAGATATTTTCAAATTATGCAAGGAGTCTATTTTTGCATTAGAGAAATCAATCCTACAACTTAAAAACTGATAATATGCCCATTTCAAATGCCTAAAAAACTTACTACCGAAGAACTAAACTCACTAATCAGTGACTTTATCAATAAAGTCTCGGAAAAATTTACTATAGAAAAAGCATTTCTATATGGCTCTTACGCAAAAGGCACTGCCCATGAACTAAGCGATGTAGATTTACTGATAATCTCGCCAGATTTACCGAGAAGAGCCACCAAAGGCATGAATGGCTATAGAATTATCAGTCAGCTTGATAAAGTTTATCCTGATATAGAACTCAGTGCCATTCACCCAGAGGGCTTGAATAATGAAATCACCAAAAGCCTTTATGATGAGGTTTTCAGAACAGGAAAAGAACTCTGCTAATTAAATCACTTACTTAATTTTATGGTATTATCGCATTCCATAGGTTTTTCAGAAAAGAATCTTTGGGATTTAATCTGCCAGCCTTCTTCTTATCTCGGTAAGGGATGTAGAAAACAGTGAAAGTGAATAATAACAAGCAACTCAGTGCTATTAAAGATTGAGTGAGTTCGTGAAGAAAATTCATATTTGTTTTAATCCTTAAATTTTAACCAAAAACTTTGCCATCTTCTTTTAATTCTGCTATAAAGTCATCAAATGATATTGTTGGCTCATTTTTTAATTTTTTAATATCTCTAGAATCTTGAATATCTTCTAAAAATTCTTCAAGGAGATGAATTGGAACTACCACATGAGATTCTTTACCCTTTGAATCGTAAAGGTATTGGAAGGAATGATTAAAATTTTCTGCTGCTCCCATGGTAATTACATTATGCCATCTTAAAGTAAAAAATCGGTAAACTATTTCCAGCATTTTCAGTGGCTTTTATGATGAGGTTTTCAGAACAGGAAAAGAACTCTAAAAAGACCGTTGAACAACGAAAACGCAGAAAATGGAGTTGTACAACGGTCTCTGCTAAATCACCTGCTTAACAGGCATCTTAAGCATATACCCCGCCCCACGCTTAGTGTGGATAAGCTTTCCATATTTTTTCTCTTTAAGCTTAGAGCGTAAATATCTGATATAAACTTCGATTACATTACTCTCACCGATAAAGTCATAGCCCCAAACCTTGTTAAATAAAAACTCACGAGTTAAATATTCTTCAGGATGCATCATAAATATACGCAGTAAAGAAAATTCTTTAGTTCTTAGGGAAAGCTCTTCATCATTACGTTTCGCGATTCTTCCTAATTGGTCTAACCAAAGGTCACCATAAACGATAACAGGATTCTGCCCTGGAGCCTTTCTTCTAAATATTGCTCTGATTCTTGCTAAAAGCTCGTCTGCGACAAATGGCTTCACTATATAGTCATCAGCACCATTATCTAAGCACTTTACTTTATCTTCTATGCTATCTTTAGCAGTAATAAAAATTATCGGCTGATCAAAACCATCTTCACGCACCTGCTTACAAACTTCTTCACCGCTTAAGCTTGGGAGCATACAGTCAAGCAAAATCAAATCAGGGTTATGTTCTTTAACAAATTTTACGGCTTGCAGACCATCAGCACTGGTTACCACATCGTAACCTTCGTACTTGAGTTCTAGCTCAATTAGTCTCAGAATCTGCGGTTCATCTTCAACGACTAGAACTTTAGTGAGTTTAGGGTCTTTAATCGTTGCGGTCTGCATGGCTAAGTAAGTAGAATTCTACATACTTGCTAATACGCATGTCAATTCCTGCCTAAAGATAAATCCCATTTATTAAATAAATTTTTTTAAACTTGATAAGCAAATTCTTTTATCATTGAAGTTATGGACACAAGAATTGAAAAAGATACTATGGGTGAAGTCGCGGTACCAGCGAATAGATACTATGGAGCACAGACAGCAAGATCGCTTGCAAATTTCAAAATAGGTCACGATTTAATGCCACTTGAATTAATTAAAGCCTTTGCAATTCTGAAAAAGGCTTCAGCATTAGTTAATGCTGATCTAGGAATACTCAGTCAAGAAAAAGCTCAGCTTATTGAGCAAGCCTCAGACATAGTTATCTCTGGTGAGCTAAATGATAATTTCCCATTAGTAGTCTGGCAAACTGGTTCTGGGACTCAAACAAACATGAATATTAATGAAGTAATCGCAAATAAAGCTATCGAATTAGCTGGCGGTGTACTCGGTTCTAAAAATCCGATTCACCCAAATGATGATGTTAATAAATCCCAGTCCTCGAATGATACTTTCCCTACTGCGATGCATATCGCAGCGAAATCATACATAGAAGATTCTCTACTAAGCTCTCTAGAAGCCTTACTTGAAACTATGGATAAAAAATCCCAAGAATTTTCATCAATAGTGAAAATCGGTAGAACCCACTTAATGGACGCCACACCACTTACTCTTGGGCAGGAGTTTTCTGGTTATGCTCAGCAGCTCAGACAAGGCATCAAAAGAGTGAAACTAGTCCTAGAAGATCTTTCGGAATTAGCACTTGGCGGAACTGCTGTAGGGACTGGGCTTAATGCTCACCCTGAGTTCGCTGACAGAGTCGCTAAGAAGATTTCAGAAATTACTGGTAAAGAATTCATTTCAGCTCCTAATAAATTTGAATCACTTGCGGCGCATGACGCTCTAGTAATGGCATCTGGCGCTTTAAAGACAGTAGCTATTTCACTTATGAAAATAGCAAATGATATTCGCCTTTTAGGCTCAGGGCCGCGCTCTGGCTTAGGTGAACTCAATCTCCCAGAGAATGAGCCTGGTTCATCTATCATGCCAGGGAAAGTAAACCCCACTCAATGTGAGGCACTCACTATGGTCTGTGCTCAAGTTATAGGAAATGATGTAGCCATCAGCATTGGCGGCTCTAACGGTCATTTTGAACTAAACGTATTTAAACCACTGATCGTTTTTAATTTCCTCAACTCCGCAAGGCTACTTACAGACGCCTGCCAATCATTTAACACTAACTGTTTAAGCGGCATTGAGGCTAATACAGAGAATTGCCAAAAACATCTTACTAATTCATTAATGCTCGTTACCGCTTTAAACAGCCATATAGGCTATGATAAATCTGCTGAAATAGCTAAAAATGCACACAAGAAGGGATTAACTCTGAAGGAATCCGCTCTAGAACTAGCTTACCTAAGTTCAGAAGATTTCGATAAATGGGTTAAACCTGAGGAGATGTGCGGCCCGAACTTGGAAGCGAAAGCCCATGCTTAACTGAATCTAAGATGAAATCTAAAGTACCAGATAGCTTAGGGTCTTTCGCTATCTTAGCGGTAAGACCGCCCATAAGGCTTTTCATAATTCCTACGATCTGCTTGGGATTCTCTAAAAGATTTAACAGAGACCTAGTCAGGACTTTCAGTTCAGCATTAGCCTGCATCTTAAGCACGTAAGCAAGAAGAAGTTTCTGATCTTCCCTTGGGATGGATGCATTACGGCATGCCTGAAATGTTTTCTGGAAATAGTTCAAAGATGCTTCCGCTATATTTTTTTTAACAGGGTCCAGTTCACTATCGCAGTATAATTTACTTGGAAAATCTTTCAGTGCCTGCTTTAAACTAGCCGCATAATCATCAGAAGCTAATTTAATCACACTCAATTGATCTGGGTACCTTTGTTCTAATGCTTTTGGTGCAAATGCAGTTAAAGCTGATTTTAATTTATCAAAAAAGAAAGCAATAAGTCCTTTAGAGCCTTGAGTAGACTTAACTGCTCTATGACTTAACTTTTGATATAGCTTGATCATTTCTGCTTTTGAAAGATTTTCATTTTTTTGATAATCTAAAAAGACCTTTATTAAATTAGCCGTTCCTTGCTCTACTGCACCTTTATCTGCAAATTTTCTATAAGCTCGAAGAGCATTTGCTAGTGGCTCAGGTAGCGAGTCTGATATTTTTTTCTCAAAATTCGCTTTATTACCTAAATCTGAGTCTACCCTGCCCGCATCTACCGTCTTTGAAATCGCTGTAGTTACCTCTAAGATGGTGGTAGATTCAGGACTAGGCTTTAAGCTACTAGCTGAAAACCCTTTCCCAGAAGCTTTTTCTTGCTTAGCTTCAGATGTTTCAGTATCCACCTCAGTACTCCCAGTATCTATCCGCAATTGATGCGTAGCATCATCTTCGGATTGCTTGTGAAGTTCAACTACGTTCTTGGACTCCAGTATTTTTCTTGCAGCACCAGCTACAACAGCGGGCAAGCCGCTATTTAACAAATTATCCATTAATATCTCCTTCTTCCCGTAAACCTAAACGCCCCTAGAATCCCCTTCGACTCTAAAAACGACTAAGTATAAATCTTGATTTTAATTATACATAATCCTCGGAAATTTTCTTTATCTTTTCTTAATATTTGTGCGAGATTTAGATTAATTATTTTTCATTTTATCTTATGAAGTCTAATATAATCGGGACGGCTATTTCCACAGCCTCTTGATCCCAAATCCAGTCATGCTCAGTATTCTCAAGAACACTAAGCTTCTTTTTACCTGAAGGAATTTCTTTAAAAATCTTATTCATCGTCTCATTATCCACGACTAAATCATTTTCAACTTGAATTAAAAGCAAGGGATTTAAAAGATTTATAAACCTTGATTTAAGTTTTTGTGACATTAAAAGTATCTGCCAGAGAAG
>JBJTTW010000254.1:0-2246 GCA_046080385.1 bacterium | reverse complement strand
CCTATATCATAGATAATGACAGGCTTTTAAAACAAATTGTCAATCTTAAACCCGCCGCCAAAACTCTTGTCGGTATTCTACAACTCCATTTGAAACGTTTTTATGATTTGGCACCCCTAGGGTGCGGAATGTGAGTTTCAGTATATTTTTTATCATTTTGCTTGGCATCTGCCTGGATCTCCTTATTCGGCCCAAAAGTAATTTCATCAGAAATAGTCGTAATACGCTGATTTGAGTCCACTGGAACTGATGATTCTACTAATCTGTAGGCAAGTATATCCCCACGACGATACATAATTAGCTTCTGATTCTCTTTTAATGTGAAATCCTGATTAGTAGATGTTTTCCATCTATCAGAAAAATCTTTATAAGCCGCTGCCTGATCACCATACACACCATGATAATTACCATCTAATTTTTTAGCAGCCGTATCATCAGCAGTGAGTTCTGTTATCGCACTGCCATTAATCCTTATCGCAGCACCATTACTAGAGATAAATGTCTTACTAGTATCTGCCTTATCTCTTTCTTCTTTAAGTAATTTCATTTCGGCGATCTCTTCAGGCGAAGCTTTACCAGTAAGCTTTTTAGTCTCTAAATCTCGAATATATCTATGTAACTTACTGCGAGCAGCATCTGTATTTTCTATATGCTTATCTGGATCTGCTACTCTACCTTCTCCCGCAGTTACGACTGCATCCCTTTCGGTCTTAACTAAGCCTTGAACTGTAGTATCATCTGGCTTAAGCTGCTTAGCAGCTTCTTCGCGAATAACAGATGACTGCCAAATCGCATTTTTCTGCTTAGCGTTAAGATCTTTAGAATCTTCTTCTATAGTTCCTACATAATCATCTACCTTCGCTTTATCTAGCGGAGCAGAAATTTTTCCTGTAACCGCTGCAGGCTCAGTATCTTTTAAAACCTTACCTATACCCGTATTATTTTTCTTAGAAAATTCACTAATAACCTAGGCGGCGGTATCCGCTTTCTCTAATGTAGTTAATGCCATATCATCTTACCTATATCTATAGCTACAAAGCTTATTTACAGTATATATTGACAATAGCTTGGATGTTTCAGGGCGTGTAGCGAAACTCCAATTTCTGCATTTCTCAGCAGACCCTAAGATCCACCCCTAAAATCTGGGCAAATTATTAAAGTGGTCATTTGTCTGCAAGTAGCCCCTAAATAGACCATGAAACTTAAGGAAGTGATGAAAAATTTCATTTTTCATCACGGACTGTCAGGTGAAGAAGTTAAGGATCCGCTCCCCGAGCTAGGCTTTATACCTCGGTCGGGGTCAAAAAATGCTAAAAACAGCATTTTTCAGCGGATCCTTAAGATCAGCAAGCATTACATAATACATGGTATTTAAATTTAAATTAACCAAAATTCTTAAAATGCGCGAAGATGCAGTCCAGGAACTTATTGGTGAAATTAAACTAATTGAAAAAGACATCGAAAAAACTAGACTTGATGTTCAGGTGAAATACGTGGAAATTAAAAGTACTCAAGATGAGATGATGGAAACTAACTATCAATACGCAGAAGGACATTTGCGTATTTTAAAAAAACTCGAAAAAGAATTTGAAAAATTACATGAGAAATTAGCCAAATTAAGAAAGGACTTAAAAACCAAACAAGACGAGCTTTATGAAATGAGAATGAAAGTGGAAACACTAAAAAAGCTTAGAGAAAGACAGTCAGAAGAATATTACAGAGAAGAAAATCGTAAAGAACAGCTAGAAACAGATGAAAAAGTAGCGTTGAAATTTGCAAGTGACATGGTCAAAGCACAGCAAGAGGCGGATGAAGATGTTTGGAGCTAATAAAAACATTAATGATCTCCTAGATAATCTTTTTGATTTTTCAATTAAAACTTTTCAGGTAGAGAGTATCTCTAATTTAGATTCTATAGATGAACTCCTAAAATCAATTTTAGATTTTATCGAATATTCACTAGAACATATAGAGAAGGTCTACCTCCAGCTTCGCGAATGGTACGCGACGCACACTCCAGAAGCTCCGCATATCATGCATATTCCCCTGCATCCAGCAGCAACATTAGTTATACATAATGAAGCACTCAGAAGACTTGGCACTGATTTTGAATCCTTTGACGAGTATGATAATTTTCTTAAAAAGGTTAGAACAAGGCTAGATGTATGCTCTAGCTCAAAACATTTACTAATAGAGCAAAGAAGCTTTCTCGAAAATTCAGATGTGAGTTATATCTATTACCAGCT
>JBJTTW010000253.1:0-2956 GCA_046080385.1 bacterium | reverse complement strand
ATTCATTTATGGTGAAATAAGCTTTAGCTTTATTTAAATGCTTTTCAATAGAGTCTTGCTCGCAGTGCGTGCTTACTTCTGAATAGTGGATTGATATTTCATCTCTAATAGAAGAGTCAGCAAAGAAAGAATTTTTAGTTTCAAAAATTTTTGCCTTCAATAGGGAAATCTGATATTTAAAATCTCTTGATAATGTCTCAAAATTATTATCAGTTTTTGTTAATAGATCTAGTGAAGAGTCTAGCTTTAGGTCATCATAGTAATCGTTTGCTAGGCTGATTATAGTCGATATATTAAAATATTTTTCCTGCTCATCATTGGTAAAATAACGATGAAAAATATCTAGATTTGTATCTAGTAATTCAAGTAAATTCTCCCAGCCATAAATCTGAGTATTAAGTTTTAAACATTCATCTTGTAAATTTTTATCTCTATCAGCAGTAGTGGCGAAGCATATTTCGTAATCTTCATGAGGGAAGCTTTTAAATTTTTCTATATCCTCTTTAACTTCTGTTAGAGTCAGCTTTTCACTACGTACCTTACACTGAATTACTTTTTTCGCCTGAGGAAAATAAAGATCTATTCCGTGCTGTGCCTGCCCTTTTCTGCCATATTTATCTCCAGATGAATCTTTAAAGACAGCCTTAAATAGATCTAAACAAAAGGTCTCAAAATCTGATTCATTCTTAAATTTAGGTAATTGATATTGAGAGGGTTTCATTAAAATCTGATCTAATTAAAATATCTATTAACTAATATTTTATCCCAAAATTTTCACTTAAATTATTTACTTAGCCCCCAAGAGCTTAAGTCTAAAATAACCCGTTATTTTAGACTTGCTAAGGGTATAATTATGGGGTAATATGTATCGTTTTGTCGAAGAGGATTTAAAGCTTTGGAAAAAAAAGAAAAAGCCCTTACCTATACTTTTGCGTGGTGCTAGGCAGGTCGGTAAATCCTTTACAGTAAGGGAGTTTGCTAAAAATAACTTTGATAACTTTTGTGAAATTAATTTTGAGAGAGATGAAAAAGCAAAATTATATTTCGAGAATTTAGATGTCAAGAACATAATTTTAAAACTCAGTTCTTTTACAAATACTAAAATCAGCAAAGGAAAGACGCTGCTTTTTTTAGATGAGATACAGCAATGTCCTAAAGCGATTTTAGCTTTAAGATATTTTTATGAAGATATGTCAGGCTTGCATGTGATAGGGGCTGGCTCTTTAGTAGATTTTGCCTTGAAATCTGGTGAATATGCTGTACCTGTGGGTCGGGTGCAGTATGTTTTTATGGCACCCATGTCTTTTTCAGAGTTTTTATTAGCAGCGAATAAAAAGGCTTATCTCGATTATATTAATAATCTTTCTCTTGAGCAAAAAGATAATTCTGTAATGCACGAAAGGCTTTTAGAAGAATTTCGCATTTATATGTTATTAGGTGGTATGCCAGCGGTGCTAGAGGACTATTTTACTAATCAAGATTTACTAGAAGCTTTTAATAGACAGAGTTCTATACTTCTTTCTTATAAAGATGATTTTTCTAAATATTCTAAACACCATCAGTATAAGTATTTGCAGAGCGTTTTATTAAAAACTCCTCGGCTGATTGGTTCAAAGCTTAAATATTCACAGATTGATTCTGATTATAAGTCTGCTGATATTAAGGAGGCTCTGATTTTATTGAGTAGAGCTAATTTGATTCATTTGGTTCCTAGAACTAGCGGGGCTGGTTTACCACTTGGGGCAGAAGCTTCAGATAAGCATTTTAAAGCAATTTTTTTAGATATTGGTTTAATTCAAAAGCTACTCGGTCTTAATAATGAAATTATTAATGCTAGTGATTTTCACTCTATTGCCACTGGGGCTCTAACTGAGCAGTTTGTAGGTCAGGAGCTGCTGAGTTATATAAATCCTTATGATGAAAAAAAATTATATTTTTGGGAAAGGGAAGATAAATCTAATGCTGCTGAGATCGATTATTTACATGTCTGTGACGGTAAAATTTACCCGATAGAAGTAAAAGCAGCGAAGGCTGGGCGTTTGAAGAGTTTACGTATATTTATGGAAACTTTTAAAAGCCCTTTTGGGCTTAGGATTTCACAAAGAGAGCTTTCATTTGAAGATGGCATACTCTCTGTGCCGCTTTATGCTGTATCGAATTTAGATCGCTTGATTAGGGAAGCTAAGAGGTTTTAAGAAATTTGTTGGTATAATATATACAGTTTGTATATACCATGATTTTTGAGTGGGATGAAGCTAAAAATAGAATTAATATCGAAAAACACGGTATTGGTTTTGAGGAAGCTAAGCTTTTGTTTGAGATGCCTCATTTGAGAAGCTTTACACGTCATGATCATGGTGAAATAAGAGAAATTAGTATAGGTGAAATATATGAAATTCTCATCATTGTAGTAATTCATACCGACAGAGATGGAATTATTAGAATAATTTCAGCGAGGAAAGCTAGTAAAAAAGAAAGGAGTTTGTATTATGACCATATCAAAAAAACGGATTAAACAAATACAAGAAATTAAAGATGAAGATATAGACTTCTCAGACATTCAGGAGTTAGATATCGCATTTTTTAAAAAGGCTGAGATCAAGCTACCTGAGAATAAAAAAACTATTTCTATACGTTTAGATAATGATGTCATGGAATGGTTTAAAACTAACTATAAGCGAGGTTATCAAACTAGAATTAATTCTCTACTGAAAGCTTATGTGATAGCACAGAATGAGATTTCAGTATCGAAAGCTGTGGAGAAGAAAGCAGGGGTTAGGAAAAAGTCTAAGTAGACAAATACTGTTAAATAGCTGCTTAACATGATCTTTTTACTTTGAATTTACTTTCTGATAATTTGATCTGGACTTATACATACGCTGTGAGATTTTATTATAAAGATAGTCAATATATTTCTTTTGATTAATTTCATCAATCTGTAAATAACTAAAAACTA
>JBJTTW010000252.1:0-21607 GCA_046080385.1 bacterium | reverse complement strand
ACGGATTTGGCCATATGTATTACTGTATTAAAACCCACTGTTTAACAGAAATTTAATATTTTGAAATCGCACCAACTGCCCTTGAAACCACTCACTGAAAGCTTTTTGGGGTTTTTATTTGGAGGGTGCGGAATGTGAGATGCAATAGAAAAACTAGTCAAAGATTTAGGAATTCCTAAAAATATTGCGATTGCTATAGTAACTAATAATATCTCACTACTAAAAGAAAAAGCCACAGATATGCCACCTGAAACAGCTTCTAAGTATCTAAGCCTAGCTGGTCTAAATGCCACAAACCCAAACACCAATTATGTAAATCCTTTTTTAGGCTTATCTATAAGCTAAAAAGAACATAGTACTTGACGTCCAAATATTTAAAACTTGCACAATTATCAAATCTCAACAACATCTAGAGAAAGAAATATAAAATTTCCTAAGCAAAAAACTTAGCTTCTTTAATCTTAAACAGATCCACAAAGAAAAATAGTAAAGTCTTAGTCACAAACAATGAACTGAACAAGCTAATCAAAACACCAAGCAGCAGGGTAACAGCAAAGCCTTTAACTATCCCCGCTCCAAACATAATCAAGACTAAACTAACAATAGAGGTATTCATATTACTATCAAAAATACTGCTATAAGCCTTATCAAAACCATCTCTCATCCCAATAAGAACAGACTTTCCAGCCGCCATCTCTTCTTTAGCACGTTCGAAAATTAATATATTAGCGTCGACAGCCATACCGATACTTAAAATAAAACCAGCCACCCCAGCAAGAGTTAAGGTTACAGTATCTTTAAATACAGCAAGAGTAAGGAATACATAGATGAATAGAGCTAAACTAGCTACTGCACCTGAAAATCTATACATAGAGATCATAAAAATAACGACTAATGCGAAACCTAAAACTCCCGCCCAAAGACTCTTATTAATTGACTCTTGACCCAAAGTAGCACTAATAGAACGTTCCGTAAGAATTTTAACGGGTACTGGTAAAGCACCAGCGTTTAGCTGTACAGCTAGATCCTGAGCATCTTCTACAGAGAAATCACCCGAAATCTGCCCAGAACCTCCAGAGATAACACTTTTCACAGTGGGTGCAGAAATTAAATTCCCATCTAAAAAGATTGCAAGTGGCTTACCTATTAACTTAGCTGTAAGCTCAGAAAATTTTCTCGCTGAATCTGGCTTTAAATCAAAATTAACAGCCCAGCCAATACCACCATCAGACATCGCCTGAGCTTTTTTAAAATCAGCCCCAGTAATACCAGTAGAGACCCATTCTCCCTTTTCATTCATTTGAGCGAATTCAAGAAAAGCTGTAGCAAGCAATCTTCTTTTTACTGCTTGTGGATTAGCTCCTGGAACTTCTACCAAAACTCTATCCTTTCCAACCTGCTGTACAACAGCTTCTGTAGTACCTGAAGCATTAACCCTATTCTCAAAAACTTTTACCAAACCAGCCATAGTCTCTGGATGTATTACAGGAACAGATTCAGAAGGCAATGCCTTAAATTCAAACTGCGAACCACCAATTAAATCTAAACCTAATTTGATATTACTGTAAATATTAAGGTTTGCAATCGTATAAAACGGCTTTCTTGTAGAATCTGGGGCCGAATTATCAAGCTGCTTCTGAATTTCAAGTTTCGCAGTGGACTGATTAATTAACTGAAAACTAAAAATCGAAAATAACGCCCAAAGCGTTAGTACTCCTATTATAATAAGCCTAAAATTACGTTTTACAAATTCCATGCTCTAGTTAATTTAGCATGGGATCTAAAAACTTACTTTTAAATACAGAATAATTTTTAGATTCATAAGTTTCCTTAACTTTTGCGAAGATTTGATTTAAATTACCAATATCCTTGGGATAAAACGCTAGCATAGTTGAACCAGAACCAGCAAGTAAAACCTTATTTGCTCCAAACTTAGAATATAGAGTACCTTTAATCTGTGTCAATAATGGATAATCATCCGCAATGGCTTCCTCAAAACTATTATAAAGATCTTCAATTACGTCACTTCTTTGGACGGGTGTCAAAGATCTTTCTCGATTAAAAACTAAACCTGTTATTTTCTTTAACCGTTTTTTCTCAACAAACTTGTCAACTGCTCTATAAGCCTCAGAAGTAGCTATCCCAAAGTCTGGCTTAACCATAATTAAATTGGAAATCGCATTATAATTAATATTTGACTTCTTATCTTTAAAGTCCTCCCCGATTCCTTCAGCATAAGCACGAGGTTGAAGAAGTGAGTTTAAGCAAAATGGCACATCTGCACCTATTTTAGTTGCCAATTGAATCAAAGTATTAGAAGAAAGAGCTCCATTAAAATTTTCATAAAAATACCTATTAATTACTCTTAAAATCGCAGCCGCATCAGCACTACCACCAGCTAAGCCCGCAGAAATAGGAATTTTTTTATCTATATAAATATTTATTTTAATTCTCTGGATTTGTTCTAAAATTCTTGAGTCTAGAGCAGAAAAATAAAGCATTAAAGATTTATGTACAATATTGTTTTCTCCAAGTGTATCTATTTCTGGAACATTTGACTTAATAATAATTTCATAGCTAATCTTTTCAGATTTAACGACAAGTGACTCTATCTCTACATTTAATTGGTCTGCTAAATCAATAGCTTGGAATAAAGTTTTAATGTTATGGAAACCATCTTCACGTGGATAAAATTTACGATCCAGAACATCAAGATATAAATTAATCTTAGCTGGAGCTTTTTCTTGGTAGACAGTCTTTATTATCACTTTTATTATTATGGACGTTTTACATTAAAAAGCAAACATAGAGCATAAAAAATCACAGTAAAATCATACTTTAAGATTAGCCTTTATTCAAATTTATACCAAAATACCATTTTAATCTGAAAAAGACTTTTATATGTCCCTTGCGCAGTCCTAGTTTCGGACTGCTTGGACTCAAAAGAATTTTCCAGAATGGTATTACTAGCTCAACGAAAATTGGACGTGTATAAGTACACTGCAGCCATTCGTCCTCCTCGGGCTTGAACTTATTCGTTCGACTAAACGCCCAAATTAGCAGTTTTGTAAAACTCCAATTCTTAGACTTTAGCCATCCTGATGTTAGTTCAACAAACTGAAGACTCACAAACAAACTGAAAACTGAATAATACCTGAACCTCGATAATGAACACTCCACTAACAAGAACTGAGTTTTAATTGAAAACTTGTTAGCTTCACAGTGATCGACCATAGGACTGGTGTCCTACTCCTTAAAAGGAGGTGATCCAGCCACACCTTCCGGTACGGCTACCTTGTTACGACTTCACCCCAGTCAATGGCACTACCTTAGGCGGCTTCCTCCCAAATGGGTTGGAGCACCGACTTCGGGTGTTACAATCTTCCGTGGTGTGACGGGCGGTGTGTACAAGACCCGGGAACACATTCAACGCAGCGTGCTGATCTGCGTTTACTAGCGATTCCGACTTCATGCAGGCGAGTTGCAGCCTGCAATCCGAACTGAGACCATTTTTGAGAGATTAGCATCTTATCACTAAGTAGCGACTCGTTGTAATGGCCATTGTAACACGTGTGTAGCCCAGGCCATAAGGGCCATGATGACTTGACGTCGTCCACACCTTCCTCCGGTTTAACACCGGCAGTCTTGCTAGAGTGCCCAACTAAATGATGGCAACTAACAACGTGGGTTGCGCTCGTTGCGGGACTTAACCCAACATCTCACGACACGAGCTGACGACAGCCGTGCAGCACCTGTCTTGTAGCTCCCGAAGGCACTCGAATGTCTCCACTCGATTCTACAGATGTCAAGGCCTGGTAAGGTTTTTCGCGTTGCATCGAATTAAACCACATGTTCCACCGCTTGTGCGGGTCCCCGTCAATTCCTTTGAGTTTCACACTTGCGTGCATACTTCCCAGGCGGAATACTTAATGCGTTAGCTACGATAC
The DNA here is from genome assembly GCA_046080385.1 of bacterium. Taxonomy (GTDB): domain Bacteria; phylum Cyanobacteriota; class Vampirovibrionia; order LMEP-6097; family LMEP-6097; genus LMEP-6097. The sequence continues at coordinate 17,660 of JBJTTW010000252.1, read as the reverse complement.
CACGGGGGTCGATTCCCATGACATCTAGTATTCATCGTTTACGGCTAGGACTACAGGGGTATCTAATCCCTTTCGCTCCCCTAGCTTTCGTTTCTCAGCGTCAGAAATGTCCCAGTGAGCCGCCTTCGCCTCCGGTGTTCTTTCCAATATCTACGCATTTCACCGCTACACTGGAAATTCCACTCACCCCTAACATTCTCTAGTTCTGTAGTTTCAAAAGCGTGTATGGAGTTGAGCTCCATTATTTCACTTCAGACTTACAAAACCGCCTACAAACTCTTTACGCCCAATAAATCCGGACAACGCTTGCACCTTCCGTATTACCGCGGCTGCTGGCACGGAATTAGCCGGTGCTTCCTTTGAATGTACAATCAAATTTTTCCATTCTGACAGTGGTTTACACCCCACGAGGCGTCATCCCACACACGGTATTGCTGCGTCAGACTTTCGTCCATTGCGCAAAATTCCCCACTGCTGCCTCCCGTAGGAGTATGGGCCGTATCTCAGTCCCATTGTGGCTGGTCATCTTCTCAGACCAGCTATTGATCGTCGCCTTGGTGAGCTATTACCTCACCAACTAGCTAATCAAGCGCAGGCTCCTCCCAGAGCGAAAAAACTTTCAGCTCACGCCATATGGGGTATTAGCCAAAGTTTCCCTTGGTTGTCCCCCACTCTGGGGCAGATTCCTACGTGTTACTCACCCGTCCGCCACTTGAGCATCTCCGAGGAGACCTTTCCGTTCGACTTGCATGTGTAAGGCATACCGTCAGCGTTAGTCCTGAGCCAGGATCAAACTCTCCATGACTTTTGATATAGTAATATACTACGTCTTAAAGTGTCCTGCAAAACTCAATTTTTGGATATTAACGAGATTCTTGTTGGTATTATTCAGTTTTCAGTTTACTTCCTGCTGACCTCGTCATCAGGAATTACTATCTTAGCAAAAGAACCTAAAACTTGCTGGATGCTTTGCTAAAAAAATCTTAAGATTCCCCCTTGACTTCATAGAATAAATGCCTAAGAGATACTAGCTTTTCTGCGGCGAAAAGCCCTTCAAGCGCGCTACTGGCCAATAAAAGACATAAAAAGTACCGAGGCTGGCAAAGAATATAAACATCAAAAAGACTGCGTTAAAAGCTGCAAAGATAGTAATTAGAAGAGCCTGCTCGCCTATGTTAAATCTAAGGATTGGGACCCTTTGGTAGACATGTTTTCCAAAAGACAAGACAAGTATAAGCAGTGATGATTTAGAGCGATTTTTAGCATCGTTCTCTGATTCAGATCCTATTTTTAAAGTATTATCGGAAGATATATCCGAAGAATATTCTGGATTTAAGTTATTTACTGGCAAAAAAGCCAGTACTGGAGACAATTTCATGTCTTGGTTAACGTAATAATCTATTAGAAGAATAGTAAAAAGGGCGAGCATCGCCACCGGCCAAACAAGCCATAACTCAAAACTTATATTAATACCTCCAAAATGGTAATTAATATAATTTATCGTCGATGAGCCAGAGAGATTAGATAAATCTCTAGCATTTAAAGCGTATCTATGCTTTAAGAAAAAACCTAATGCCAAAGAAAAAAAATAAAGAAAGTCTTTAACTCTATCTGCGATTCGATCTAACCAAGCCCCTAGAGCTGAAAACTGCTGTCGATAGCGAGCAAGCTGCCCGTCCATACAATCAACAATAAAAGATAACTGAACCAAAAATGCTCCAAGTATCATGGACAAAGGGCTTGCGATAAGAAAACAGACAGAAGCTAATATACCTAAGAAAAGAGCAAATAATGTAACATGATTTGGGCTTATCCAATTTATATCAGCGATATACCTTAAAAGATAATTTGCGACAGGACCCGAAAATATACTTGCCCACCAGCCATCTACTTTCTTTATAGATGCTTTTAACTTAATTTTATCTACCATATAGCTTCAGTATAATCTCAAAGCTTGATTCTTGAAGATGGCACTGTTGCCGAACTCCAATTTCTGCGTTTTCGTCGTCCTCATGATCCTCATGCACACCTAGTGCACTGCGGTCATTCGTCCTCCTTAGCCTTGAACTTGTTCGTTTGGCAACAGTGCCAAGATGCTGTGCTAGATGAGTTCTAAGTTAGCAATGCTACGAGGAGTTTCAATTTTCCAGAGCAGGCATTTAAAGAAATACTATGAGAAAATTAAACCTAATGCCAGAACCAAAAAAAAACCGTGAAGATTATTTAGAAGATAAAATCCCACAAGAGGGCATAGATGAGCGTGTAGCTGAACGAATAAGTTCAAGCGACACAACAGATGGCACTATTGCCAGACGAACAAGTTCAAGGCTAAGGAGGACGAATGACCGCAGTGTACGGGTAATTTCTGGCGATGCCGAGGATGCGAGCCATGTAAATGGCTCATATCCAAGCAAGCAGAAATACAAGCTTGATTTATCAAGCTTACATGAGGATCATGAGGACAACGAAAACGCAGAAATTGGAGTTCGGCAACAGTGTCTAGATGCAATATATGATCCAACTCCCAAAGACATTACAGAACATCTTGAGGAAATAAGAAATAGACTTTTTCTCATTCTTGGGCTTGGGGCGTTAATTTTCATTATCTGCTTCAATTATTCAGAATTCTTGATAAGCCTGCTTGAGAAACAAGCTCCAGAAGGCTCAAGTTTTTTTCAATTAAAACCAGGAGAATTACTCTTTAGTAGCTTCAAAGCCTCTGGCTTTGCAAGCTTAATATTAATCAGTCCAATCATCTGCCAGCAAGTGCTTGCCTTCACCAGACCAGGTCTTAAAGCAAAAGAATATCGAGTCTTAAAAATTATTTTTTTAAGTATACCCTTACTTTTAATGTCTGGAATTAGCTTCGCTTATTATTTCATACTGCCTCCTCTTCTAAATTTCCTACTCGGCTTTAATAGCACAGTCATAGAAAGCCGTTATGGGATAGAGCATTTTATAAATCTCTGCTTATCTCTATTAATGATCTCTGGGATTAGTTTTCAAATCCCCATCTTAATAGTAGTTCTTAATTTCTTTAAACTAGTTACAATAAAACAACTTCTATCTATCTGGCGTTATGTTACAGTAGGGGCTTTCGTGCTTTCAGCATTTCTAACACCGACACCGGATCCTTTCACCATGTCGATTTTAGCTTTTGCTATTTTAGGGCTTTATTTTTCTACTGTACTTATAGTTAAGGTTTTTAAGATTTAGGTGATGAAAAACTAAATCAACAAATCCCCTTCTTTAAGCCTAAAACCATTCAAACAGTCACTTGCCTTCATCTCCGCTTTACCACTAGGTTTAAGTTTATCGATCTGTAAAATTCCATCAAAAGTCTGCACCCAGATAAAACCCTCTTTATGATTAATTTTCATGATAGTTCCAGGATCTGGAGATTTAAGGATCCGCTGATCCTTAACCTCTTCACCTGACAGTCCGTGATGAAAAATTTCATTTTTCATTACTTCCTTAAGCTCTTCATCCGCAACAAGAGTCTCTAGAATAGCGACCTTTTCGCCTCTCAATATAAAATAAGCCCCAGGCCAAGGATAAGTACCTCTAACTAAATTATGGATATTCTCTGCTGAATTGGGTTTTGAGAATTTGAAAAAAGCTTGTTTAGAATTAGGCGAGCTAAAATGCAGCTCTGGAGAGGAAAAATCTATTAACCCTAAATCTTTAGTCATAAATGGAGCTAATTGCTGAGAGATAGACAATGCCTCAAAACCTTGCTGGAGCTGCCCTTTAGAAAATTCTTGAGTTTCATTAAAGGGCTGCCTTTCAAGTCCATTTTCTGAATTATCATTGAGCTGTTTTGAAGCTTCAATATTCTGCAACTTATCAAATTTTAAAAGAGTGCTCAATAGTAAGTCTGCACCGAAGTGTGACATCCTTAAACTTAATTCTTGAGCTGTTTCATTTTCCACATAGAGCATCTCAGAGGAAAGTAAAACTGGACCAGTATCTATTCCAGCATCACTGAGCATAGTTGAAACCCCAATCTCCTTTTCTCCATTAATTAACATCCAATTTATAGGAGCAGGCCCTCTATATTTAGGGAGCAGACTTGCATGTAAGTTAACGACTCCAAGTGAGCTCATTTTCAAATAATTTTCTTTTAAAATCTGACCATAAGCCACTGTGACTAAAGCATCTGGCTTTAAATCATTTAAAGTCTTAAATAACAGCTCATCTAAATTCAATTTTTCTGGCTGAAAGACTGGAATGCCATGCTTTAAAGCTATATCCTTCACTGGCGGAGCTGTTAATATCTGCTTACGCCCTACTGACTTATCTGGCTGAGTAATTACAGCGAGTACCTCAATATCACTAGAGTTTATAAGCAAATTCAAAGCAGGAACCGCAAATTCTGGAGTACCAAAAAACACAAGCCTCAACATACTTAATCTATAATAGAGCTGTTAAAGCCTTTTATGCTTAATCCATATAAAAAATCTAAAATTAATCAAAAACTAGAATCAGTATTTATCACCCCTCGCTTCTCTAAAGCTGCAATATACTTAGGCTTAATACTTTCATGCTGCCCTCCAGCAATAGCAGAGAATTTCGTAAAATCTTACAAAGATGATTATCAAGAAATAGTTCCAGAATTAAGTCTTAAAGCCGAGCTATATTCTGAACCTGAAACTCCTAACGTCAAGCTCAAATCTGACTATGTTTTAGATAACATAGAAATAGATGATTTTTTCTATAAAGCTCACATCGAGACTAATTTCTACCCGATCAAGCTAGACACTTCTTTTAAAAGCCCGATAGAGATTGGACTAGAAGAAATATTAGAACAATCCATAGCAAATAATGTCAATCTTAATATCGCAAGACTAGATAGTAAAATCGCCAAATGGAAGTTCTGGAAACAGTTTTCAGACAATTTACCAGATTTGTCAATGGGGATTGGTAACAGAAATTTAGATGGAACCTTCTACGTCAATTCTAGAGTTCAAGGTCAAATTAATGAGAATATCGCAAACAGCTCTATGAGATTAGATTATAGAGTATTTAATGGTGGAACCACCTTATTCTTAACTCTCGCTGAAAAATTTTATAAACAAGCCACTGAATTACAGGAACAGGAAACCTACAACAAAACGCTTTTAGATTCAGTACATTTTTACAACAATTTACTTAGTGCTCAATTGAAACTAGCTAGTGGAGCTAAAGCCCTTGAAAGCATGAAAGCTAATTTAGATTTAAGTTCTAAATTTTTCAATGCTGGTACTGGTACTAAATTAGATCAGATGATAGCTGCGGCAGAGTTAGCTAAATTTCAAAAAAACCTTATAGATAGTGAAGCTGCTTTCAGAACTTCTGAAATTGATTTAGCTCAACATTTGAAATTGAATTTAGACAGTGCTTTGCAAATTAGAAATGAAAAAATTCGTGTCTTTAATTTAGTCAAAGAAGATTTAACAATAGAAGAATTTGTTGAGACAGCCTTAAAGAAAAATCCACAGATTTTAAAAAGCCTAGCGATAAAGGAAGCCGCTTTAAAAGAGGGTCTATCTAAAGTTGGTAATCTACTGCCGAAGTTAGATATTTATGCAGACAGGAGTGGTAATGGCGGTGAGTTTAATAATCTCTTTCACTTAACCACACTTGCTTTTAACTTAAATGTAAAAATAGGAGAAAATCTAGGCTTAGGTAATTTCAGTGATTTAGCTAAAGCTAAATTAGATATAAAAAAGGCTAAACTCGTTCTAGAACAAGAACAGAGTAGAATAGAAAAAGAACTTAGAAAATCTTACATAAAATTCCAACAAGCCAAATCTTCTATAGATGCCATTAACAAAGAGCTTGAGGCATCAGAAGAAGCTCTCAGATTAGCTAAATTACGCTATAGAAATGGAATCGAAGTATTCACTAATTTAATCCAAAAAGAGAGCAATTATTTCAATGCTCAAAGCAAATATATAGACAGTATAAACGCCTACAACAGCTCTCAAGCAGAAATCGCTTATTTTATGGGAAGCATAAATGTCTCTGATTTACTCAAATTAGTAGATAACCCAATAAGCTCTGAAACAGGGCAGATCTAACTTTACAATACAAGAACATCTTGAATAATCTTCTCTTGTTCTTTACCTTCATTTTGAGTAAGAGTATCTAAAACTTCGCCAAGTGCATTATGCACTGCATATTGATAGTTTAGCTGAGAGTTTCTCTGCTGAGCTGTCGTCAACTGCTCATTAATTACAGCATGATCCTGTCCATAATAACGCTTAGCTAAAACATTACCGACATAACCACCTATAGAACGACCAACCCCAAAACCAACAACAGATCCTAAGGGGCCGCCAAGGGCACCACCAGCAATACCTAACATGCCACCAATGCCCTGAGCCCTAAATCTAATCTTATCCATCTGCAATCTAACTTCACCAACTCTACGAGTGAGCTGAAAAATATCCTGGAAGTTTGCCGCCATAATATACTTTTGAGCATTATCGTTATTCATGTGCTGAATACGCCAGTTAATAAGGTTCGGTGCTTCTATCGTCATCGATTTAATTCCTAGATATTTTTAAGTTAAAAAAACAAATCTATTAAGATTTTTTGATTAATTCCATTTCTTTTTTGTACTGATCTTTGTCACCCTTAGCGACTTCTAACCAGAACTGCTGATTAATACGTGCAAGACCCATTAACTCACGAGTGGTACCCATAAGCTGCCTTGCAGATTCAGAGTCACCATTTCCGAGTATAGCTTGTTGCATTAATTGCTCAGCAAAAGCGTTATCAGAAGCTGTTTGAGTGACTAACGAGTTAGCCTCCGTCATCCGCTCTGATGCATTAACAAATGGTACCGATGAAAATGTTGCCATTATATTCTCCTTTTTTTTACGAAAAATCAGACCATTTGATTTCTGGTCTCTTAAAACTATTTTGGTTACCCTTATCTTCTGAAGCAGGTATACAAGATACAGGTTAATGTTTGGTTAAGGGCGTGTAGCGAAACTCCAATTTCTGCGTTTTCGCCCGCCTCATGATCCTCAGCCTTGAACTTGTTCGTTTGGCTACACGCCCTTGATGGAGGAAAATTAATCTAACAATAAGAATTATTTATAAGCTCACCAAGCCCACCAAGTCCAGGAACTATATACTGAATATCAGTAAGCCCGCTTTCTTCATCTAAAAATTCACCAGGAATCGCAGCTTTAGCCTTAGCCGAAGACGCCCCTCTATCCACTCTAAAAGCATAAACAATAAGATCTGGAGCTTCAGCTTTCATCTTTTTAATAAACTCTGGGCTAACAACAAGATGCAGGCTAATTAGCTTACGTGCCTTAGCCTCCCTTTTATAAAAATTAATCGCTTCTAAAAGTGAAGTACCTGTAGCTCCCATCGGATCAGGGAAAAGCACTATAGCATCTTCCACAGAACCACCGACTTTATTACCACTAAAATCCACGCCGATTACTTTCCCCTCAGCATCCGTTTTACGAGCCATATACATATGATCTTGCCTAACAAGATCGGGATTAAGAATAAAATTACAAGCATCAAAACATATCTGACTAGGTAAAGAACCCGCTCTTGCGATATTAACAGAAACTAATTTCGTATCTGGGTCTATAACAGTTCCCTCCCACTCCCCAAGAGGACTTAAGGCTGCCATTCGCGTTTTCACCTTGGTACTAATAACCGGAAATTCACGGGCTATAACATAGCGTACTAACTGATAATACAACTCAGAAACTATCTGATTAAATTCTGGCTGCTTACATTCCGCCTGAGATAACCACGCTAAGCGTGAACGGGAATAAACGTCGTCAACTATATGGAAAACTTCACCATAATAATGGAGTAACTCTATAGAAGAATTTAAAGCATGGTGATGAACAAGCACAGGGCTAGTCAATCACAGCCCCTTCAGTACGTAACCAATCTTCAAAAGCAATAATATCTGGAATATATAAATCACCATTATCATCATTAACAATAAAACCCTTAGTTCTCATACGATCAAAAGTTTTAGAAACCTGCTTAGCATTCACTTCGGCCATTTTAGAAATCTTTTTAGTACTCAAAAGAGGAACCTTAGTACCTTTTTTAGTAACCACAGCTTTTTGCATTACGTCTAGATAAAGCGCAAGTGCTACCCGTGCCTCTTCGCTCAAATCAATTACCGCATTATCAATAGTTTCAGACATTTTGGGACTATGATAGCACAGGGAATCACTGCTTGCTCAATTTCTTGACGAGACCGCTGCACAACTCCATTTTCGGCGTTTTCGTCGTCCTCATGATCCTCATGCACACCTAGTGCACTGCGGTCATTCGTCCTCCTCAGCCTTGAAACTGCGCGTTGTGCAGCGGTCTCTTAACTCGACAAGTCCATTTTCGGCGTTTTCGTCGTCCTCATGATCCTCATGCACACCTAGTAAGCGGAGCTTGTATTTCCGCTTGCTCGCATACGACACTGGTGTCGCATCCTCGGCATCGCTGGAAATTGCACTGCGGTCATTCGTCCTCCTCAGCCTTGAAACTGCGCGTTGTGCAGCGGTCTCTTAACTCGACAAGACCATTTTCGACGTTACTTTAAAACATATCTGCTGGGCCAAAATTAAACATAAAAAATCTGGACTGAGTTAAAGCTTTAACTAAAGGGAAGCCCACATCAACTCTGACTCTACCAACAAAAGGCAAGGCAACCCTGACTCCAAAACCAACAGCACAAGCACGACTGAGCCTTTCTGTAATTTTATTAAAAGTTACTTGACCACTCGCTAAACCTGCATCTGTAAACACAGCAAAATCAACTTTTCTAAATATCTTAATATTTTTCAGAGGCGGGACTATATTATAGATAGGTGTTCTAGCCTCTACAGTAGTAAGTGCAATAGTATTACCAAAACCAAGCTGTGAAAGAGTTCTATAGCCTCTAACTCCACCTATACCACCTAAGCGATAAAGATCGAAGCGTGGAATACTGCCAAATAATTCATGCCCTACCCTTGCATTTACAAGTAAGCTACTTTCTTTTACGAGAGGAATATAACGTGAAACATTCGCCCTGAGCTTCGTGTAAGAAGTAACTTCTGAAAAACCTAAAACTGGTTCAAGAGTAGCATTAAATTTCCAACCATCACGAGGATTAATACGAGAGTCTAATTCTTGGTAAGAATAGGAACCCCTAAAATTCCAGAAACCACCTGATATAAGCTGCTGCTTACGAATTAGACGAGCAGTTTTAAGAGCATTTTTTCTGCTGATACCCTCCTCTTCAATCAAGTTTTTAACTAAATTCGGAATGTATTTCTTATCATCAATCCCCTGCAAATCAATAACATTAAAACCAGTACTCGCAGATAAATCATGTTCGTCTTGTGCTCCATAAAACCTAGACAGCCCCAAACCCGCTCCATATGAGAGCTGCTCTGCAAAGTCGACTTGGAAACTGTTACCCTGAGTATAATTCGCATAAGCTTTAAGGGTATTTTCACTTCTCATAAAATACGGAATAGAGTAATTAGCGGCAATTCTCGTCTGAGTACCCTGCCTAAAAAAATCAGTATCATTAAACGAAGCATTAGAACCAATCCCAGTACCGAAAGTAGCATTGATATCAAAATTCTGACCATCGCCATTAATATTACCCACCTTTACTGAAGCATTTCCAAACACACCAGAACCAGAATTCAGACCACCACCCATACCAAGCTTAGTGTTACGGTTTTCTTCTAAAAGAACTTTTAATTTATATTTTTCACTGCCTTCTACGGCTTCAATTTCTCTTTGAACATTTTTAAAATAACCAGTCCCCTTAATGCGACGGAAATCTTTCATAAATCTTTTTTCGTTATAAGGCTCACCAGGTTTAGTTTTAGCGAGCAGCCTTCTTAAATATGGCTCTTTAGTCTTACGATTACCCTCAAAGACTATATCTGCGAGCTCACCTTCTGCAACATAAACACTTAAAATTCCCTCTTGTTCGTTCCATTTCACGTCTACGACTCTAGCTAATACAAAGCCCTCAGTCGCATACTTCTCTTCAATTTCACGTAATTTCTGAGAAGTCACTACTACACTCTGAGGTCTTCCTAAAAGATCTTTCAGAATGGCATAAACATCAACAGTTACAGTCTCAGACTCATTACCATAAACGTAAATATCTTTAACCATAGGATTTTCTTTTAGAAAATAATTTACCTCAACGCCATCTTTAACTACTACAGGCAACGCTTCAATAGAGGATTTGACAAAATAACCAGTCTTATAAAGAGCTTCAAGGTCAGCTACTATATTCTCTCGCACGAAATCATTACCAGATCTCGATTTTATTAATTCTAATATTTCAGCTTCTGATATGAGGCGATTACCTTCAATACTTAGCTTCATTATTTTAGGGCTAAGAGAGCTTTTTACATTTAAGGTACCAGCTGCTGTCTCTGAAACAGCTTGATACTCAAGTCGATTTTCTAAAATAGGAGTCACAGAAGCGTTACCAACGAAGCTCTCTGCTTTAATAGGTAATAAAAACGATAAACCCAAAAGTAGGTATAAAAACGATATAAAACAGCAGTAATAGCGAATCGCACTGGAAGATTTATTATTTTTGCGAGCAGTCTGCATGAAAATTTAGTATCAATAAGCTGCAATTTTTTTACAACTCCCTTAATCATAATCAAGAATTGAAGAAATAGCAGAGGAAAAATTGTATCATTAGGGAAAATGTCAGATAACGTAATAAAAAAGAAGATAGACATATTCGACACCACTTTAAGAGATGGCGAACAGTCGCCTGGTGCTTCCATGAATCAGGAAGAAAAATTAGAGATAGCGAAACAGCTAGCTCAGCTGAATGTAGATGTTATAGAAGCTGGTTTTCCAGTATCTAGTCAAGGTGATTTCGATTCAGTATACGCTATCGCAGAACAGGTGCAAGGACCAACAATCTGTGCTTTAGCGAGAGCTCTAGAAAAAGATATAGAAGCCGCTGCAAAAGCATTAGCCCCAGCTCAAAGAAAAAGAATCCACACTTTTATAGCCACCTCGCCTATCCACATGGAGTTTAAGCTAAAAATGAATCCAGAACAGGTTTTAGAGAAAGCTGCTGCCATGATCAGATATGCAAAAAAATTAGTAGACGAAGTCGAATTTTCGGCAGAAGACGCATGCAGAAGCGAAAAAGATTTTCTATTTAAAATCATAGAAACAGCTATAGATGCTGGTGCCGGCATAATTAACATCCCAGATACAGTCGGCTACACCACTCCAGAAGAATTCGGGGCTTTAATCGCAGACATTAAAGCAAATGTACCGAATATCGCTAAGGCTAAAATATCTGTCCACTGCCATAACGACTTAGGCTTAGCTGTCGCTAACAGCTTAGCTGCTGTTAAAAATGGTGCCGAGCAAGTAGAGTGCACTATAAATGGTATCGGTGAAAGAGCTGGGAATGCGAGCTTAGAAGAGATAGTCATGATACTTAAGACTAGAAGTGAGTTTGGTTATTATACTGACGTCGCGACACCACAGATTATTCGTAGCAGTAAGCTTGTCAGTAGTATCACTGGAATTATGGTTCAGCCAAATAAAGCCATAGTCGGCTCTAACGCTTTTGCTCACGAGTCTGGCATACACCAAGATGGCATGCTTAAAAATAAGAAGACTTATGAGATTATCGACTTAGGTGATATAGGTCTAAAAAGCACACAGTTACCACTAGGCCCGCGTTCTGGCAAACACGCTATTAAGAGTAGATTAGAACAACTAGGTTTTAAAACTATAGAGGGTGAGGATTTACAAAAAATCTATGAACGCTTTATCAGGCTAGCTGACAAGAAAAAACGTGTCGATGACAGAGATTTAATCAGTTTAGCTACTGATTTATCTATCACTATGAAGGATTCTCAGAATACCTTTAATTTATTACACGTTCAAGTCACCTGCGGCACTTCAGGCTTACCTACAGCAAGTATCTGCCTGCAAGATCAACGCGACAAAACAAATATCCTTAAAGGAGCAGCTCTAGGAACTGGTCCAGTAGATGCCGCTTGTAAATGTATTCGTGAACTGACTAAAGCGAACTGCACGCTTACAGAATTTAGTATTAAAGCCGTTACCGAAGGTATCGATTCACTAGGTGAAGTTACCATCAGAATTATGGATAACGATTCAGGTCAGTTGTTTACAGGGCATTCAGCGAAGACTGATATTCTAGTCGCTTCCGCTCATGCTTATGTAGATGCGGTTAATAAATATTTTGCGAAAAAAGGTGATATGAAATTTAATCCACAGACTTCTAATGAAGCAGAGGAAGAGAAGGCTGTTATATAAAAGACTTCTCTTGAAGCTCACATTCGCTGAGATTAAGCATAGCTTTCAGATTAAGTATAGGTTAAAGAACTTTCGATCAAAAAGTTCAGACTATCTGCATTTAAATTATATGAGGAATGCCCTAAATTTAAACATTTAGGCATCATAGAATTACAGGAAAATAAAGCGATGAGCGAAGTAAATACTATCGGTGCGAGCAGCACCTTAACCGAAAAAAAACTAGAAGCTAGTATAGTAGCTGATACGGATATATCGCCGCAAACTTCAGTTGAAGCTCAAAAAAATCCCCTTGATAAAAATAAGGACTCTTTTATCTCAGCAGAAGAATTAAAAAATAAAGTCAAAACTATTCAAACAGCCGAAGCCAATCCCAGGCCGATTAGCGCAACCAAGCAAACAAAAATAGTGAAGTCTACATGGGAAGAGGTAGCTAAAGCCTCTAATAAGTCTATTCCAGAACAAAAAGAAATCAAAATAGGAAAGCAAACCGTAACACTGGGCAGTCAAGAAACGATAGCCACGACTGGTAGCGGCTCAGATACAACAGATATTAAAATTAATTCCCTAACTACTAAGCAGGAAATTAAAGAATTACAAACAGGCATCAGCGAAGAAACTAAAAATATCGCTCGCACTCAAAATGCAGCAGGAACAGTGATCTCAGAAGTTCAAGCTCGCATAGATAAAATGCGTAAAGAGGTAAGAGAGAATACAGTACCCGAAGCGGAGCGAAATCAAGAAAGAGATGTCGAAACTAGCTCTAACACTAGCATTCAAAAACTAGATACCAGCAGAGCTGCTCTCAATGAAAGGATTATCAAGCTCGAAACAGCTACAAAAGATAATAGTGAAACTTTCAATGCCGCACAAAAAGCTAAAATCCAAAACGAAATTACAGCTCTTCAAACAGAAAGGAATCGCATAGATAAAGAAACTAAAATCGTACAGCTCTCAAATGGTGCCATGATTAAATATACAGGCTCTGATCTTGTGGAAATAGGCTCTGGAGATACCCAGATATACGAACAAAAACTCAGTGGAAACTATAAAAATAATGTTAGGAAAGTACAAGGGGATGGGACTCTTAGCACAGATATAGAAACAGAAGCCACTCGCGATCATGCTTACAAAGAATTTAAAGCTAGATATAAAGCACAGACAGGCAAAGAGTTAGAACTGAAAGAGAATCAAAGACTAGTAATGTATAAACGCGCAGATGATGTTATCTACCAGATTATAGAATCTAGCCTAGATAATGAAAATAATCGAACTACCGTTATCAGTAAGGAAATTAAAGAAGCTGAAGCTAAGCAAAATGGCACAGAGAACGAAGTAGATGGCTTAAGTGGCATTCAAGGCATTAAAGGTCAAGGGAATATCGAAGTTAAAAAATTTAGCTTCGATGATACCAAAGCTGGAAAGAGCAATGGCAGGACAGGTACCGGCTCTAAATATACGGCCTCACTTGGCTACAGCCTCGCTTCCGAATCAACAACAAGTTTAGCAACCCAAGGGGAAAATAGATCTGGAATTACTGTTCCATTAGAGAACATAAATATTAGTGAAGGAAACATAACAGGAGAAGGCCGCTATATACGAAATACTTATAAAATTACTCCGACAGATGAACAAGTTAAATTACTACGCACTACTAGTAAATACAATGTGTTCTCAGAAGATAAAAAAGACGCAAATGATGGAAGCTACACTATTTCGCAAAATGATTTAAAGACACTGAGCACAGAGCTAAATAGTTCTATATATAAACCAGTAGTTGACTCCTTAAACAAAGGGGGAAATTTAAGTGATATCACATTAAATCAAATAGATTTGAATCAAATTAATGATTCTAATTACAGTGAAGATATTAAGAACTATCGCTACAGAGTTTTAATGACTTATTGGATGCTTCACCCAGAAAGAAGGGATGATAAATTTACAAAAATATTAAAAAACTACGATAAAAATGATAGTAGCTTGTTTTCAACAGAGCCAATGCCCCAGTCTTGGATTGATGCTTTAAATAACGAACTCCGAGCAGGCTAATTTCCCAAAACCATGCAAAAATGATCATATATGATCATCGCAGTAGACGGACCAGCTGGCAGCGGCAAAAGCACCATCTCTAAGTTAGTAGCTAAAGAACTAAAGCTTCTGTATATAGACACTGGAGCCATGTACAGAGCAGTTACTTTCATGTGGCTGCAAACGCAATTACTCAGCAAACCCTATTTAGAAGAAAAGCTAATCACAGACGATGAAGTAAGAAAAACTATAAAAAACGAAATCCTCTACAAACATCATGAAAAAGCCCTAAAAATAATCTGTGACAATATAAAAATCAGATTAGAAACTTCTGACTCGGGCTTAAAAACCTTTCTTAATGATATAGATATCAGTGAATATATTCGCACGACTTTAGTTACTCAGAATGTCAGTCACATAGCAAGTTATAAAGAAGTCAGAACTTTCCTAGTGGATGAGCAGCGCCGAATTTCTCAAGGCACTGAGGTAATCTTAGATGGACGGGATATAGGAACTGTAGTATTTCCTTTCGCCGATTATAAATTTTTCCTCACAGCTTCGATAGAAGTCCGTGCCAAAAGGCGTTTAGAAGATATGAAAAAAATAGGCGAAGAAATTAGCCTAGAAGAACTCTGTGCAGACCTAGAACGTAGAGATCACTTGGATAGCACCAGAGAAGAGGCTCCGCTACTTAGGGCTCACGATGCAATCGAGATTAATACTGATATTTTAAATATCAATGAAGTTAAAGAGCTTATTCTCAAATATATTCAGGATAGATGAACGCGAGATTCGGCAATGAAAATTTTAACCTCAATTAAGACACCATGTTGAGTTCATATGTCTTAACTGAATTTTAATGTGAATAAGGGTACGATTAATTACTGAAGCGAATATCCATTATGTTTGAAAACGAGCTAAAGACATTTAAAGAAAATCTAGCTACTTTAAGAGAAAGAAATCCTCTGGGAGGATTCGTGGTTATTAAAGATTCAGAGATACTAGGTGTTTGGGTTAATAGACAGGATGCTCTAGCTGAAGGTTTTAAAAAGTATGGCAGTACCCCATATTTAATAAAAAATATAAACGAGCAAGATTTTGTGTTAAATTTTTCTAGGGAAGTTTTTTCTTCTACTTTCTGAAATATTTAAGCTATAACAATAACAAGCAGCACTCCCAACAATTTATATTCAGAGGGGCCGGTTATGGTCGGGATTTTTTACAGTTAGGTTTATTTATTTACAACGGCATTCGTAATAGATGGGACCTATGTATATAAAACTGTTAGAATCTTCATTATGGCTTTAACTCAAACTTTAGATACTTTCTCTGCGATCACCCAAAGACGTTCAGTTAAACACTATGATCCAGACTATAAAATAAGTGAAGCTGAAGTGAATAAACTTCTAGAATTAGCTTTACTTTCACCGACTTCATTTAATATGCAGAACTGGCGTTTTGTCGTCGTTCAAGACCAAGCTCTTAAAGAGGATATCTGGCTTGCATCTTGGAAACAGAATCAGATAAAAGATGCTTCTTTATTATTAATTCTCTGTGCAGATTTAAACGCCCATGAAAGAAATCCTGAACGTTACTGGGCAAACGCACCAGAGCAGGTTAGTGCTGCTATAGTTCCTATGATTAAAGGGTTTTACAAAGATAACGCTCAATTGCAAAGAGACGAAGCGATGCGCTCAACTGGCATAGCTGCCCAAACCCTTATGCTTGCAGCCAAAGCCATGGGCTATGATTCTTGCCCAATGGTCGGCTTTGATCCAAAAAAAGTAGCTGAAATTATCAAACTACCTGAAGACCATATAATCAGTATGTTACTGCCTATCGGCAAAGCTAAAGAGCCAGCACGCGAAAGAGCTGGGCAGTTGCCTTTATCTGAAGTAGTTATCACTAATACATTTTAAAAGACTGCTGCACAACTCCATTTTCTGCGTTTTAATTATTTCTCCTGGGCGTGTAGCCAAACGAACAAATTCAAGGCTGAGGAGGACGAATGACCGCAGTGTACTACTGGTACATGAGGATCATGAGGACGACGAAAACGCAGGAATTGGAGTTTCGCTACACGCCACTCTTATATTTAAAATAAGTATATTTAGCATTTACAAATGCGAGCTTAAGTCCTAGACTGCCATCCAAAATTCCCGCACGAATAAAATATTTATAGAAAAATGCGTAAACTGCTTTCAGGAACGCAAATATAGAATTAGCTTTCTTATTACTCAAACGAGCATAGTTCATAAAAGCAGCTTCTAATTCTTCAATAGAATTATAAGAATAATGATCTAATGGATAATTCAAGTTCCCAATAATTTTCCTTTTAAGTTTCGGATTGAAAAATTTAATTAGAATATCAGGAAAAGAATTTTTAGTGACATAATCTTGACGAGTTTCATCCCACAGCTCAACACTTTCATGTACTGGTAAATCTTGAAAACGCCCAAAGTCTTTCTTAAAAAGCCTCAACTGATAATCTGGATAAAAACCACCATACTTAACTAAATGCTTTCCAATAAACAATCTACGTGCAATCCTAAACCCCAAGCTCTTTTTATGCCGTCCTGATTTAAATAAATTCTTTATTTCTTCAATTAATCTATCCGTGAGCACTTCATCAGCATCTAAACTAAGTACCCATTTATGCTTACAAAGAGATAAAGCATAGTTCTTCTGTTTTGCATAACCAAGCCACTCTTGCGTATAAATTTTAGTCGCATAGCGCTTCGCTATATCAAGAGTCCCATCAATACTTCCAGAATCTACAAGAATAATTTCATCAGCCAATTTAGCTGCCTGCCTTAAAGTATCCTCAATAATATGGGCTTCATTTTTACAGATTATAAAAATTGATAACGACAGTAAATTACTTTTCACAGAAACCTAATATTTATCTCCCAGGCGGCTTTTCTTATACTGCCTCCAGATATACATAGATAATATCATCGCCATCTTATAACCTAAAGCCCCATCTAGAAAACCTAATTGAAAAATAAAACGCTCAACGAAGCAAGTTCCAGTACCAATTAAGGCTGCTAAGTAAGATATCTTCTTTTTACCTATCTCAGCATTAAAACGATAATAATGTCCCATATTATTAATCGTCTCAAAAGCATAATATTTTAAACTTCCCTTAAAAGAAAATATTCTAGGTGAATCGGTAAGATACATTTCTTTTTTTTTGATTACCTATGAAGCTGCCCCGATTTTAAGCTTAAAGCATTCTGAAATTGAATTTCCTTAATCATGTTTGATTTATATACTACATCAATGGCTAGTATTAGGGTTTAAGCTATTTTGTGGCAGCTTCATAGGTA
>JBJTTW010000251.1:0-2547 GCA_046080385.1 bacterium | reverse complement strand
TAGCCATGCTAATGGCATAAAGTGAAGAGAGATGGAATTTCTTGCAGAAATTCCATCTCTCTTGATAAACTTCTCTCTGAAATCTAATTAACAATTTGCTTAAATTATTAAAAATTTAACTTCAGATCTGAACTCAGGAACGCAGAAATTGGAGTTCCGCTACACGCTCAACTTAGGATTAACTAGAGGGTTTAAAACTTCGACTAATAAATTAGAAGCTGTAAGTATGGCTGAGAAAACTACCACTACTGCGGTTACTAAAAAATAATCACGATTAATAAAAGCTGTAACGAAATATTTTCCCATTCCTGGTAATGCATAGACGAATTCGACGACAAATGAGCCTGTTATTAATATCGCAAAAAGAGGTCCTAGGTAAGCAAGTATAGGTAATAGGGCATTAATTAAAGCATGTTTGTAAAGAATGTGAAATTGATCTAAGCCTTTAGCCATCGCTGTTTTAATGTAGCCCTGTTCGTAGGCGTTTGCGAAAGCAGTTCTGGTGATCCGCATGATATAAGCTGTTGGAGCGACACTGAGAGTTAGGGCTGGCAGTATCATGTATTCGGGACCCTCCCAGAGAGCGACTGGTAAAAGGTTAAAATAAAGACCGAATATACCTATTAATAATCCAGCAGTAACGAAGCTTGGGAGTGATATTGCTGCATCAGCGTAGTTGGAAAGTATAAAAAAAAGAGGGTCGAAACCTTTTCTATGATTGGCTTTGTAGCCTAAATATATACCGCCAGAAATTCCAGCTATAACCGCTATGATAAAAGCTAGGCCTCCTAGGGTAAAAGATACTGGCATAGCTTCTGCTAAGATATCCATCACTTCACGATTCGGATACTTTAAGCTAGGACCGAAATCAAAAGCAGTAAAGATTTTAGAAATATAAGAAAAATACTGCTCGATTAAAGGCTTATTTAAACCATATTTAGCCTCCATTCGAGCGATAACTTCAGCTGGTAAATGCCTATCACTAGAGAAAGGGCTACCAGGTAAAAGTCTAAGCAAGAAAAATGATGCTGAGCTTATAAAAAATATTGAAAATAAAAAAGTGCTGAGCTTATTAGCTACCAGTCTTAGCGATTTCAACATACTTACGACCATTATAATAACCGCAAGATGGGCATATGTTATGGGCTAAATGATTAGAGCCACAGTTATTACAAGCAATAACGTTAGGTAATTTACCTTTCCAGTTAGCTCTTCTTTGTTGTTGTCTTTGATGCGAATGGTTCTTCTTAGGTACTGCCATGATAACTCCAGTTTGATAACCGAGTCATATATTATAACAAAAAGATTTGTATTTGACCATAAAGCTTTCTTTTGTTGTTATTATTTATAAGGTTATGCAAATTGAAATAAGTAATAGAGATGAGAACAACATAGTTACTCTTGAAATAAAGACGGAAGCTGGTGTGGCAAAGGATTCATACCATAAAGCTGTAAGTATAGTTCGCAATCAAGTGAATATTCCAGGATTCCGCAAGGGTAAAGCTCCTACGAATATGGTTGTAAATCATGTTGGTGAAGATTATATTAAAGCTAGAACGCTTACTCAAGATTTCTTATTAGATATTTTAAATACAGCTGTTAAGAAACAGGCTTTAGATATTATTGCTGTGCAGAGTATTGATAAAGTTGAGCTAGATACACCAGAGTCTTCAGTCGTTATGTCAGCTACCTTAGAAGTCTATCCAGAAGTGAAAATCTCTGAATATAAGGGTCTGAATATAGAAGTAGAATTAACCCCAGCTGATTTTGATAAGCAGTTAGAAGAGTCACTTACTCGCATACAAAAGTCTTTTGTGACTTTTCAAGAAGCACCTGATGCTTCAGTAGAGTCTGGCGATGAGATTTCTTTAGATTTTGATGGGCAGTATAACGCGGGTACTGAGGCTGAGCCTGAGTGGATCGCTAAAGAAGGCATGAAGGCAGAAGATTATAAAGTTACAGTAGAGCCAGGTAATTTTATAGATAATTTCTTAGAGCAGACTGTCGGTTTAAAAGTTGGTGATGAGAAAGAAATCCTTGTTAAATTCCCAGAGGATTACGGTGCTCAAGATTTAGCAGCTAAGGCAGCTAAATTCGCGATTAAAATTAAAGGGATTTTTAAACCAGAAATTCCAGCTTTAGATGATGAATTAGCTAAGAAAAATAAGAGTCCTAAGGCTGAGACTCTAGAAGAGCTTAAAACTAAGCTGAAAGAGAATCTAGAAGCGGCTTACGCTAAAGAAAAAAAATTAGCGACTGAAGTCGCTTTATTTAAAGCACTTAGAGAGAAGGCGGAATTTGATATTCCAGAAAAAGCCATAGAAATGAATGTACGTCAGGATCTTATAAGTATGGCAAGGCAGTTTGGTATACCAGCAGAGCAGATGATTTCATTATTGGAAACATTATCGCTTGATAAAAATAGAGAAGTGACTAGAGAAAGATTAGCAGATTCACTAATTGTGAGTACTATCATTAAATTAGAAAATATTAGTCCGACTACTGAAGAGCTTGAAGCTAAGTGGAAAGAGCACTTAGAATCCTTTT
>JBJTTW010000250.1:0-873 GCA_046080385.1 bacterium | reverse complement strand
CCAGCATATTCTATAAACTAGATTAGTAGCAAGCTCACTTGCTATATCCATAATATTTTCACGCACATCTTGACTAAGTAAAGCTTCTAGACCTAAATTGCCGAGAGAATCTCGATCCTCTTGAACATAATCTATAAATTCCTCTCTCTTCTCTTCACTTAAATTTAAAGCAGTAGCATCTTTAATATAAATAGTCGTTAGCTGATGCTCTGTACTTAATTGTTTTAGATAATTGAAAATTTGAATATTAATCTCTACTAAATGCCGAACTTGATAATTCAATAAAGCATTCATCCCGATTAAGATTTGTACTGGATTAAGAATGGTTAACACTAATTTTTTTTCATTATCGATTTCTTCAACGCTTAAACTCCGCTCAGGTAACTGATTTAAATTCTCTTGATAATATAGCTGTTCTCTTTCTATTACATCTAAACGATTTTCAACTGTTAATCTATACTCCTCAATAAAATCTAAAAGCTCATCTGGCTCATCTAAATTATCTATAATAAAAGCTTTTAATTCAGAGCCTTTGAGCTTAAGCTTTTTAAATTCAGCGATAACTCTCTCTACATCTAGAATAGAAGGGGCTAACTGAATTACTTTAAAAAAGCTAGAAAAATAATCAGATACTTTATCTACAATAACGGTACCAAAAGGCTTACAAGATTCCTTTATCTCTTTACAAGTCTTTAAATATTGAGCATCTAAATCCTCAGCTAAAGCTGACCTTTCTTCCTCTGCAAGAGATTTTTGGAATATTTCAATTAAAGTTTCCTCGTCCATTTCTTTACTTTACTCACTAAATTTTTATAAGATTTCGATAAAATCGCTAAAAATAGATAGCATATCCATTATAAGCTCATATCAAAA
>JBJTTW010000249.1:0-4643 GCA_046080385.1 bacterium | reverse complement strand
GCTTCCATAGCTTCACTTACACTGTCTTCCTCAGCTAAAATCAAAGAGTAAATATTCAATCCCTTATTTTTAGCATGTTCAGTAGAAAGTAAAGTCTGATTAATAGTACCTAAGACTGGTTTAGTTATAAGCACAGTAGCTAAATTTAAAGCCTTCGCTATATCACTAATTAATTCTTTTTCATTAATCGGCACAGCAAGCCCCCCAGCGCCTTCTACGACGATAAATTTATAATCCAGTCTTAATTTCTGGAAATCCTGAACAATTTTATTTATATCAATTACAGTATTTTCTAAAGAAGATGCATAATCTGGAGAAGCTGGGCAGCTAAATTCATAAGTACAGTAAGTATCTATATCTGGGCAAGCCCTCTCTATGCACTGATAATCAGCTTCATAAAAGATGTTACCAAAAAGCTCTTTAGCATCTTTACCACACTGAATCGGCTTATAGTAAGCTATGTCACGCCTGTCAATAATCTGAGCCATAGCCTCTATAATTTTCTGAGAAAAAAATGTTTTACCGACACCTGTATCAGTAGCAGTAATAAAGATCATTCGTCCTCCTCAGCCTTAAACTTATTTGTTCGGCTACACGCTCAACTAATGCGTTAGGCTACTAGCCTCAGATTCAGCAGCATTCTTAGGTAAAATACGTGAAGATAACTCACTTTCTTCTAGCTCAATATCAGCCTGCTCAGGGAAATTATCCCCAAGGTTTTTAAACATTTTATTTAAAATCAAACAAGATAGTGAATCAAAAGTTACATTCACCATAGTTCTTGTCATATCAAGAATACGATCAATACTGATAATTACCCCTATAGCCTCTAAAGGCAACCCTACAGCTTGAAATACTATAGCCATAGTAATTAAACTACCATGAGGTATACCCGGTGTTCCAAAAGTCGCTAAGAGAACCATTCCCACCACAAATATCTGTTGAGTTAAAGTTAAAGGCTCAGGCAGCCAGGCTTGTGCAACAAACAAAGTAACAATAGATTCATAAATAGCAGCCCCACACATATTCATCGAAGCACCAATCGGAATAACAAAGCTCGCTATTTTATTAGGAATATTAAATTTTCTCTCTAAAGTTTCTAAAGTAATAGGAATAGAAGCTGCTGAGCTAGAAGTACTAAAGGCTGTTAGCATAACCTCCTTCATTCCACTAAAAAACTGTAATGGAGTAAAGTCTGTAAAAAAGTGAACCAAAATCGGAGCTATCACTAATATCATCGCCGCAAAAGCAATTAATACAGTACTCACAAAAGGCATGTAATTAGCAAGAGAACTAAGACCACCTATGGCAACAGTCTTGGTAATTAAAGCAAAAATACCGAATGGTGATATCACCATAATCCAATGAGTGACTTTTAATATCGCATTTAGACAGGCTTTGAAAAAATCAAGAACCATCTTACCGTTCTTTACTTTAATTAAAGCAACAGAGAACAAAATAGAAACTAAAATAATCTGCAACAAAGAGCCTGCTGCAAGGGATTTAAAGATATTATCGGGCACTATTCCGAATATTAAATCACCAAAGCTAAAACTCGATTCAGTAATAAACTTAACATCATCGGCTGCTGGATTAGAGTCTATAATACTATGTAAATCAATATGATAGCCTGGCTTAAAGAAATTTACGAAAATTAACCCAAAGCCTGCTGCAAACAGCATCAAGCCTTTAAATAATAGAAACGTTACTAAACCTACTTTACCTAAGCTCTGAACTGGCAAATGCCCTACCCCAACAATAATAGAAGAAATGATAAGTGGTAAAACTATCATCTTTAAAAGCTTCAGGAAAAGATCACCAATCCAGCTAATATGGGAAAGCTTAAAGACTCCAAGACTTGGGTCTTGCATATCAGTACCAGACACAGAGAAGAAATAACCGAGTATGGCACCAAGGGCAAGACCAATAAAAATTCTCCAATGTAAATCAAGTTTCATAATTAATAATTAAAGTTATAATATGCAATTTAGAAATTAAAAGCAAGCTTCAAGATAAAATTTTATTTTTGCTTTGAAACCATTCTATGAATTTATCTAAACCTTCACTCAGATGTGTCTTAGGATTATAAGCAAGCAGTGACTTAGCTTTAGAGATATCAGCACAAGTTACAGGAACATCACCTGTAACCTTATCTTGATAAGCAATAATCGCAGACCTCTTTAGTTTAATTTCCAGAAGAGATATTAATTCATTTACCGTATATGTCTGTGATTCTCCCAAATTAAATATTTCAAATTTAGTATCAAAGTCTATAGCTTTCGTAATTCCATCTAAAATATCATCAATGTAAGTATAATCACGCTGATAGGAACCATCACCATAGACTGGAATTGGCTTTCCTAAATATATTAGCTCTGAAAATTTATGAATAGCTAAATCAGGTCTCTGCCTAGCTCCATAAACAGTAAAAAATCTTAAACAAACCGAGGAAAGAGAATCTACCGAATGTGTCATCGCATGCACCATCGCTTCACCAGAAACTTTAGTAGCAGCATAAGGACTAATAGGCTTACTAATATCTTCATCTTCACTAAATGGCGTCACTGAACGAGATCCATAGACGGAACTACTAGAAGCAAAAACGAATTTAGATACTTTATATTTCTTTGCAAGATCTAATAAATTAATGGTGGAGTGATTATTCACAGTATCGTAAAGCCGAGGATTCTCCAATGAAGGTCTAACACCAGCCATCGCTGCTAAATGAACTATGTGAGTAAAATTATATTTTTTAAAGAGTTCTTCAAGTGCATCATAATCTAATAGATCAAGCTCATAGATATTAGCGTTAGTACTTATATAATGTTTTTTACTATTATCGCGCTTGATTTGAGGCGAATAGAAATCACAAAAATTATCGACCCCGACCAGCTTATCACCTCTATCTATAAGTAAATCCATTAAATGTGAACCGATAAACCCAGCCGAACCTGTTATTAAGATAGTCCTAGGAGTATTCATAGCTGACCTTGTTCAATAAAGCTATTAATAAGATTAATGATTCGCTCGTGAAGCACTTCACGAGAATGATTCTCTACATTTATAATTTTCACTCGTTCGGGTTCTTCATGTGCGATAGTCTTATAGCCGTTAGCTACCCTAATAAAAAATAGTTTATTCTCCTGCTCAATCCTGTCTGGAGCCCCCTCCCGCCTTCTATTAGCTTCATCCGCATCTATCATTAACATCAAAGTAAGGTCGGGCTTAATACCTTTAGTAACATATGCATTTAACTGCCTAATAATCCCTAAATCTAAATTTCTACCATAACCTTGATAGGCTAAAGTACTGTCAGTAAAACGATCACAGATAACGACCTTCGTCGGGTCTTTAATCAAAGAATGATATTCCTCTACATGCTGGGCTCTATCAGCAAGATACACCAAAAGCTCAGCCTTGTCTGATACTTTATAATTCCTATCAAGAATTAACTCTCTAAGCCGTTTACCAAGATCAGTACCTCCTGGATTCGACGTAAATAACCAATCCTTATTATTCTCAGCAGCATACTTCTTTAATAAAGCTACCTGAGTAGTCTTTCCAGCTTGGTCTGGCCCTTCAACGGTAATGAACATAAAATAAAATTATGACACGTATAAAACTTAGATAGCTTGAACTTTAACGATTATAGTCGCAGAAATCTGAGCCACTAAATTTAATTTCACTTCAAAATCACCAATAGCTCTGATAGGTGTTTTCAAATCAATCTGATCTTTAGCAATTTTAGTAGAAAGCTGTTGTTCAACAGCATTACTAACATCCTCTTTAGTAATAGCACCGAAAAGTTTACCAGACTCACCAGCTTTAGCCTCAATCTTAACAAACTGCTCATCAAGCTTAGCTTTAAGCTGTTCTGCTTTTTCTCTTCTCTGTTGAGCTTCTTCTTCAAGCTTAGCTTTTCTTACTTCATACTCAGCAAGTGTAAATCTATTAGCTACATGAGCAAGACCTCTCGGTAAAAGAAAGTTTCTCGCATAACCAGGTTTTACTTTTACAAGCTCACCAGCTTTACCTAAATGTTCAACATCATCAACTAAAATTAAATCTAAAGCAGAAGCCATAAGACAGTAAATCTTAACATAACTCAAGATGAGATTTAAAAAATAAATCTTGTTTTTAACAATCAAGCAATTATGTTAAATTAAACAAGAATCGTTCCATGAACATCCTACTAAAATTAATCCCACCGAATATAAACTTATGGGCACTTCGGCAAAAGCCAATTTTTTCTTTTATCAAGCCAAAAGTAAATTCACCAATCAATCTAGCTTCACTAGATAAACAACAGAAGCTAGCTCTACACTCACCTAGGACTAATGCCGTTAATCCTGAAGAGAACTTCCACAGAGCACACTTAAGCTCACAGGAAGGAGTAAATCACGCACTCTCACATAAATTCCTCCGAGAATTAGTCGAACAGATAAAATTTAATAATGATTTTCAAAATGGTACAACTGCGATTATTCCATTTGGTGGCCCAGGTTCCATGGCAGTTTATTTATCAAGTAAGGGGATACGCACTTTATCTGGAGATATAAACTATAAAGCAGGTACACTTTATGGCACCGCTAAAGAACGCCTAGAAAGATCTGCCACCAACCCAGAGGCAAAGGTAGAGTTAA
>JBJTTW010000248.1:0-17264 GCA_046080385.1 bacterium | reverse complement strand
CCCATAACCCCCCCTTAACCCAAGCCCTCCATAATATAAACACACAAGCCCCAGTCGGGGCTGAATTCGTCACCCCATAGAGGAACCGAAACATCAGAGCAAACAACCAGTACAGTACAGGCAGCAAACTCAAACAGCTTGAGATTTCAAGCTCAGTGCAAAAATTATTTGAATCTTTAAATAATCCATATTTCGATGAATACTGGACTCAAAGCCTAAGAATAAATCCACAAGGCTTAAAAAGTGTTTACAACGCCATCTTAGAAAAAAACCAAGACGCTATATGCCCGATCTCTAACGCAGCATACAGTGCGATAGCTGTTTTCCAGACATCTTCAAATCCAAGCCTTACAAGAAGCCCTTCTATAAAAGCATTTCCTCATTTAGAAAATAAATACGTCATTCACGCGGGGGCTAATATAGATCCACCGAGTGCAAATTTACTTTCCTGCAAAGAACACCGCAACTGTGCTGAAAAACAGGCTATTAGCTCAGCTTGCGAGAATGACAGACAGGATTTAAGAGATTTAAAATTTCTCTTTCTCTATCGCAGGAATAAAGAATATGGCTCTTATAGCCCTGAAAAGTTACTACCCTGTAAAGACTGTCAGGCACGTTATTTTAAATATCTAATTAAAAATAATGGTAAATTGATAATATTTTCGGGTGAAAATATTCCTAAATATTTCCTCACTGGACAGAGTGGCATAGTTGAAAACGCACTCTTTGAGACACTCTTCATTAATCAGCATCAATCCATTTATTATAAAATCTTTTCGGCAGATGAAATACCTTACTTGAAAGTTGAAGCTGAACTTGGCTCATCGCATATAAGATCCTGCTTTGCAGAAATAAGGGACGTGTAGCCGAACTCCAATTTCTGCGTTCAATTCAGCGAATTACGCCAGTCTTTTAAAAATTCTATATCTTTCTCTTCTACATAACCCTTATCAAGAGCCACTTCAACTAGTTCATCATAACCAGATAAAGTGTAGTAAGGCAGATCCAAAGCTGAAAAATTCTTAATTGACTTAGCTAAGCGATAATCAAATATCGCTAATAGCCCCAGAACATCTGCCGATGCTGCTTGCAAGCTATGAATAGCATTTATAACACTAGTACCCGTAGAGATAAGATCTTCTATAACGACTACTTTCGCTCCCTTAGCTAAATCACCTTCGATTAAATTTTCTCTACCATGATCTTTACTACTAGCTCTAACATAAACTAAAGGTAAATTTAAAGCATCTGCGATCAATGCCGCATGAGGTATACCAGCGGTAGCAACACCAGCCACATATTCTACTGCTGGAAACTTAGTCTGTATCATCTTCACGAAAGAATCTTTAATTAGATTTCTGATTTTAGGATGAGATAAAGTAATTCGATTATCACAGTAAATAGGAGACTTAATTCCAGATGCCCAAGTAAACATATCATCTGGGCGGAGAAAAACAGCCTTAACTTCTAATAATGCTTTAGCGATATCTTTAGAAACTTCTACTTCCGCTTTCATACTAGAGCCTAATCTTATCATGGGGTTTTAGTAAAACCTATTATCTCGAATATCTAAAATATAAAATTCAGAACTATAAAATAATCCAGCGAATAGTGGTATATCATAACCATATCCTAACTTTTTATGCATAGAATAAAAAGTAACACGAGATTTCATTATGACCGACTTACATATTTTATTGAAGACTATTGGTAACGCCTTGAAGATCGATACCACTAAAGAAACTCACCTGAATCCTTTTACAGCATCTAAATATAGTACTGACTTTAAAGGACTTAATAATGCGGATGATAAATTTACTACTGATGATATTGAAAAACAAGTCAAGGAGACTATCAACGCTAATAGCTCAAACTCAGATAAAACTGCTGCAGCTAAAGCAATTTTAGATAAATTGAAAGAACTCTCTGGAAATGACATTAGTAGCGCTGATTTTCTCACAAATTTTAACGCCACTATCTCAGCAACAAATGATCCTGCTATACAAAACTCTCTCAGGAAAAAGCTCGCTACTGAAATTAGTAGCCTTAATGATGCTGACCTCACAAAACTTTACGAAAGTCTAGATGCACGCAAGCAATGGGGAGAAATCGCCTATGAAGGCTCCCTCGCTAAGCTTCAAGAAAATTCTTCTGACCTAAATAATAGACTGAATGACTTAGTATATTCTAACAATCAGCAAGATATTCAGAAATTCGCCACTGAAGCCAAGAAAGAATTTGGCAGCATAGATAATCTAAACGAGCTATTTAAGGATGCTGGTATTAAATATAAAATCACTAAAACTGATGGTAAATATAAAATAGAACGTAGTACCAAAAACTCTAAAAGTACTGAAGTAGCAGATAAACAAGTTAAAGACGCTGATGCGTATAGAAATAAGCTCGATACTTGGGAGAAAAATGCTGAGTATATAAATAATTTAGATATCGATGACTTTAAAGATCAAGAAAAAAAAGCAAATGCCAAAAAGGAAATTTCAGCACTCGCAAATTTAAGCAAAAATGATATTACGCCAGATAAATATACAGATGAAGACCTTAAAGAGAAATTTGACCTATTAACTAAGGCGTATAAGCATAATCTCGAAACTGGCGAGTTTAGTAAAGCTGAATTAGATCAAGCAAGAATGAATTTAGTTAGGCTTGCCCATGCTAATGAAAAAAATAATCTTGAAGCATGGAGAACCGCTGAAAATAAAGACCCCCAAAATAACCCAGACTACAAAAGTACTTTTTCAGATGAAATATCAAAACTTAATACCATTGCCTTTTTGCGCAACCAAGACTCAATTGAATCTAGTCTTAAAACAGCGTCTAAAGCTTTAGGCCACACAGATGATCAAGGTATTGGAGATATCAAAAAGGCTACAGGTGGAGAAGGTTCTGAGTTAAACAAACTACTTGAAGCTGTGCGCAACAAGTCTGCTTCTTAAAAAACAGAAAATCCTAGCGATACTAATTAACAAGTATCATCTATGATAAAGGTGCTTCGGAACTTGAGTTTAAAGATGATAAGAAAGAATATACTAGTAAATTAAACGAGTTTTTACTCGGTCTTAGCAGTGGTTCAACTAAAGTTAAAGATGATACAGGGAAATTAAGCGAATTAAAGATAGATCCTAAAACAACCAAAATTACTCTAGATGGTGATAATTACAATATTGAAATAAGCCCCAAAAATGGAAAGAAACTTAACTTTACGATAAACAAAGATGCTCTGACTGATGAAATAGTAAAAGAAGCTAGCAATGGAACTATCACCACAGTAGAAAAATTTATAAACATGATCCAGAGTAGAAATGAATCATGAGAAAACTAACAAGCTTGTTAAACTGAAAACTGCATATTTTGTTAGACCAGATCTTTACCCAAACCTTAGTATTACTAAGAAATTGGAAAAAAGCCCTCGTCCTATTAGTATTACTTAGCTGAATGGATCGCTCCACTTACACTGGTAACCTATCAACCTTGTGTTCTTCAAGGGGACTTAATCTAAAAGATGAGATATCTAATCTTGAGGTGGGCTTCGTACTTAGATGCTTTCAGCACTTATCCTCTCCAAACATAGCTACCCTGCGTTTGCCACGGGCGTGACAACAGGTACACCAGAGGTTTGTCCTTTCCGGTCCTCTCGTACTAGGAAAGACTCCTCTCAAATATCTTACGGACATGCCGGATATGGACCGAACTGTCTCACGACGTTCTGAACCCAGCTCGCGTGCCGCTTTAATGGGCGAACAGCCCAACCCTTGGAACGTACTACCGCTCCAGGATGCGACGAGCCGACATCGAGGTGCCAAACCTCCCCGTCGATATGAACTCTTGGGGGAGATCAGCCTGTTATCCCTATGGTAACTTTTATCCGATGAGCGATGGCCCTTCCATGTGGAACCACCGGATCACTAAAACCTAGTTTCCTACCTGCTTGACTTGTCAGTCTCGCAGTCAAGCTCCCTTTTGCTTTTGCACTCAATGGTTGATTTCCGACCAACCTGAGGGAACCTTTGTACACCTCCGTTACATTTTAGGAGGTGACCGCCCCAGTCAAACTGCCCGACATGCAGTGTCCGATAACCAGATAATGGTTACCGTTAGAACGAAGAACTGAAAAGATTGGTATTTCACTGACGAATCATAGATGACCACGATCACCTAATCAAATTCTCCCAACTATGCTACGCATCTCAATCCCGCGTTCACTACAAGCCTACAGTAAAGCTCAATAGGGTCTTTCTGTCCTGGCATGCCTAGGCCGTATCTTCACAGCCAATCCAATTTCGCCGAGTCCCTCTTTGAGACAGTGCCCAAATCATTACGCCTTTCGTGCGGGTCAGAACTTACCTGACAAGGAATTTCGCTACCTTAGGACCGTTATAGTTACGGCCGCCGTTCACTGGGGCTTCAGTTCAAAGCTTCGCCGAAGCTAACCTCTCCCCTTAACCTTCCAGCACCGGGCAGGCGTCACCCTGTATACTTCTTCTTACGAATTTGCACAGAGCTGTGTTTTTGGTAAACAGTTGCTTGGGCCTAGTTTGTGACACCACTTCGTGCTCCAGCCGCGGGGCTATCACACTACTGTGGCCTTCCTTCTCCCGAAGTTACGGAAGTAAATTGCCGAGTTCCTTAAAGAGGGTTATCTCGCGCACCTTAGCATTCTCTGCCATCCTACCTGTGTCGGTTTCGGGTACTGGTAGTCAATAATCTCTCAACGCCGGTTTTCTAGTCAGCGTGGCATCTATCACTTTGGAACCGTAGTTCCTTACCATCACACCTCACATAAAAGAATGCGGATTTACCTACATTCTCAAGCTACGTGTTTGGAGGGGAATCCAGTAACCCCCGCAATATAGCCTACTGCGTCACGACTTTGATAATAACGATTATTCACTAGTGCAGGAATATCAACCTGCTCTCCATCGACTACGCCTTTCGGCCTCGCCTTAGGTCCAGACTAACCCCACGTAGACGAACTTGACGTGGGAACCCTTAGGATTTCGGTGGAGGAGATTCTCACTCCTCTTTTCGCTACTTATGCCGACATTCTCACTTTTGATACCTCCATATGTCCTTACGGTCATACTTCAACGGCTTACAAAACGCTCCCTTACCGCTGCAAATAAATGCAACCCGTGTCTTCGGTGTACAGCTTAGCCCCTTAGATTTTCGGCGCAAAACCGCTTGACCAGTGAGCTATTACGCACTCTTTCAAGGGATGGCTGCTTCTAAGCCAACCTCCTGGTTGTCTTAGCAGTTTCACATCCTTTATCACTTAGCTGTAACTTGGGGACCTTAGACGACGATCTGGGCTGTTTCCCTCTTGACCACGGAACTTATCTCTCGTAGTCTCACTGCCTGGTAAAATATTATCGGTATTCGGAGTTTAACTCGTTTTGGTACCAGTTATCCCAGCCCGCAACGAAATAGTGCTCTACCCCCGATAAACTATAACCAGACGCTGTGCCTCAACGCATTTCAGGGAGAACCAGCTAGCTCTTCGTTCGATTGGAATTTCTCCCCTAACCACAAGTCATCCGCTAAT
Organism: bacterium; assembly: GCA_046080385.1. GTDB lineage: Bacteria > Cyanobacteriota > Vampirovibrionia > LMEP-6097 > LMEP-6097 > LMEP-6097. Next base: position 11,704 of record JBJTTW010000248.1, on the reverse strand, counting down.
TTTTCAACATTAGTCGGTTCGGTCCTCCACGTAATGTTACTTACGCTTCAACCTGCCCATGGTTAGATCACGAAGGTTCGGGTCTAGATCATGTGATTAAACGCCCTATTAAGACTCGATTTCTCTATGGCTCCAGCTACTACGCTTTAACCAACCACATAAACTAACTCGCCTGCTCATTCTTCAACAGGCATATCATGACACTTCTAATAGTGCTCTGATCGCTTGTATGCATACGGTTTCATGTTCTATTTCACTCCCCGCCAGGGGTTCTTTTCACCTTTCCATCACTGTACTTGTTCACTATCGGTCACCAACAGTATTTAGCCTTGCCAAGATGGTCCTGGCAGATTCACACCGGGTTTCACGTGTCCGGCACTACTCAGGTGCTACTAGAGTCAAAAAACATTTCGCTTACCGGGCTTTCACCGTCTTTGGCCGAGCTTTCCAACTCTGTTCAACTATATTTTTTGATCTCATATTGTAGTCCTACAACCCCACTAAAAGTGGTTTGGGCTAATCCCCGTTCGCTCGCCGCTACTAGGGGAATCACTGATTTGTTTTCTTTTCCTCGAGTTACTAAGATGTTTCAATTCACTCGCTTACCTCTATCCATCCTATGTGTTCAGATGGAAGTAGTGAGATATTACTCTCACTGGGTTTCCCCATTCGGGAATCTACGGTTCATAGGTTCTTGTCACCTCCCCGTAGCATTTCGCAGACTTGCACGCCCTTCATCGGCTGTTGGTACCAAGGTATCCACCATACGCACTTAATAGCTTTCCTACTTTCTTTCTCAGGAATACTAAAGATGCTCTAAAATAACTTAATTAAATTGAGCTATGGATATAGACCTAGTCTATCTAAAATATGCAGTTTTCAGTTTACTATCTCGTGCGACTCACGTCATCCGAGAACTAATATAATAGCAAGGTGATCTTAATTTTGCAGCAGAAGAAAATAAAAATATTTTAAAACTCTTGAATTGTCAAAATTTTCCACTATTTTTGACAAAAAATAAAACTAACTAAAATAAATTTAAAGAAGTGAATTTTAAGAATGTTCTTATTTGATTAGAGGCATTAACCCTGAAACACACTAATCAACTGGATCATAGCCAAATTTACCAAACGGGTGACACCTAAATACACGCCCAAGCCCCCTATATAAACCTTTCAGAAGACCATACTTCTCTAATGCTTGAATCATATACTCTGAGCAAGTCGGATGAAATCTACAATTAGGGGTCTTATATGGTCTATATCTTTGATAGAAACGGACTGCGGAAATCATCAGAGCTACTAAATAGTTAGGTGACATGGTAATAATTTTACAAAAATTCTTAATAACACTGCCAAAGCTAGAACCAGAGGGGCTCATTTCGGTTTAGACTAGTCTTCGTGTAAGCAAAAGCAAATTTTTCGGCCATCTCAGGTAAATTAGCTTCAGCGTTTTCGGCATATTCCAAAATTTGATTTCTTAAATCAAGAAAATCAGGTGACTCGGTTCCAGTGGGAGATTCCATCATTTTTGCAATTCCCTCGAATTGAGAATTGAATAATAGAGCTTCTTTACCTTGAGATAAACCTGTTACATAATCTAGAAAAGGGCTTTTATTTGTTTTAGCAGAAGCCTCTAATGTATAAAGAGTTCCACTATAATCAAGCACCTGATAAATACTCTGCTTACCTTGGGCAAAGCCTTGTAAATCTGAAAAGCTCGGCGGGAATGAGATATAATCACCCAAATCCTGACATAATCCGTTTGGATGATTATGCGTCATTCCCCAAAAAGCATTTTTATCGTTTATTATATCGGGATAAAAGCTGAGTTTAATTAAGGCAGAATCATGAGGAGCAAAATTGTACTTCTCTCCATAAGCAGCAACAAAAGCTTTTTCATTGATCACAAGGAGAGCAAATTCAGTATCTGCTTTTTGAATTAATTGATTTGCCTGATCAAGAATCTTTAGCGTTTTTTCTCTTGTTAGCTCACTAGGAGGCTTAAAAGTACAATGCTCTCTTTCAAGACCACGTAATTTTAACAAAATAGATCTATCCTCAGGTGAAAGTAAATGATATTGATCATCTATTTTCAATTGTTTCTGAACAAGACTAATACCGAAAACAGTTTTTGGATCTCCCCCTATGACATTTTTTGACGCAGGGTCAGTCTCTCTAGGCACGCGCAAGTCCATACGAGACCCGTTTTTCAAAGTTCGCATAGACGATAAGACTTTTCCTCCAAATCCAATCAACTGGGGTAAAAGATCAACCATAAATTTAAAAAGCCTCAAATATACCTAACTTGATAAAAAAAAGCATACTGGCTATGCTTTAATACTGAAATTATGGATCTTAATGGCAAAACTGCAACTCACAATAAATTAGATTTCTTCCTTGAAATCGGTGTAGAAGAAATACCAAGTTCTCTAATTAATGAAATCAAGAATTTTATAGAAAGTGGCATTCAAAATCTATTAAAAGCAGAGAAGTTAGATTATTCAAACTCAGTCAGCTACGGCTCGGCAAGACGTTTATTTTTCGAAATAAATGGACTGAGTCAAGAAAACCAAGATGAGGAGATCATCTTAAGAGGGCCGGCCGAAAAAATAGGAGTAGAAATAGCCGCAGACGGCAGCAAAGCCTTTACCAAAGTAGCTGAAGGCTTCGCTAAAAAAAATAATTTACTACTAAATGATCTATATATAGAAAATGGTTACCTGTATGCCAAAAGCTACATTAAAGGTAAAAGCCTGAAAAGCATTCTAGAAACGAGCCTTAGTGAAATAATTGCAAAAACGCCAGGGAAAAGATTCATGCGCTGGTCAGATAATGAAAATAAATTCACCAGACCAATAGAATGGATAAGCTGCTTTATAGTCAACCCAGAGACTAAATTCAGAGAAGAGATTAATTTTAATTTTGAAAATATCAGCTCAGCACCATTCAGCTATGGTCTTAGGATATATGGTAAAAAGTCTTTTACTTTCAATAGCTCAGAAGAATATTTTCAAGCACTAAAGGCGGAGAATATCATATTAAAGACAGATGAGCGCAAAGCATCCATCATCAGTCAAGCCGAAAAATTAGCTGCAAGCGTGAATGGCATAGCGATTCTCGATGAAGAACTTTTAGAAGAAATCTGTGGTCTCATAGAAAGCCCTAAAGCAGTGCTCTGCGAATTTTCTGCGAAATACTTAGAAGTCCCGAGTCTAATATTAAAGACCGTAATGAAAGTACATCAGAGATATATTCCTATCGCAAAAGCATCCGAGCCTGATTCACTCAGCCATTACTTTATAGTCATCAGCAATAACCCAGAAGTGCGGGCCGAAAAAAACATTAAAGCTGGAAATGAAAAAGTTATAATTCCTCGATTTGAAGATGCTCGCTTCTTTTTAAACGAAGATAATAAAATCTCACTTGCTGACAGGCTTCCGAGGCTTGCAAAAATTAATTTTCAAGTGGGTAATATGCAGGAAAAAGCTGAGCGCTTACAAAAAATGACTAAAATATTAATTGAAATATTAGAAAGTACTAATATAGACCTAAATAAATCTGGAATTCAGCCTAGCAGTAGTTATGGGTCTTTAGCCGAACAAACAAATTCAAGACTTTTGATTGATACCAATGAAAAAAATGAGATTATTCAAGCCGCGCTTATAGCTAAAAGTGATTTAGACACTAAACTAGTGTTCGAATTCACTGAATTACAAGGAGAAATAGGTGGGATTTACGCTAAGAGACAGGGTCTATCTGAAACCATATCTAAAGCAATCAGCGAGCAGTACATGCCAAGATTCGCGGAAGATAAAGAGCCTGAATCACTCGGCGGAAAGCTCATAGCTTTAGTTGATAAGCTTGATAATATAATTGCTTATTTTGCAGCGGGGAAAATCCCAAAAGGCTCCGCCGACCCGTTTGCATTAAGAAGACAAGCGAATGGTCTTCTACAAATTATTATTCATGGAGAGCTGAGATTCAATCTAGAAGAGTTTTTAGAAAAATTTATAAATTTAAATCCTATATTTTTAAAAAACTCAGAATTCTCAGCAGATGAATTATTCACTAAACTACGTGAATTTCTAGAACAGAGACTAGAATTCGTTTTCGGTATCTATCATAAAAATCCCACAATCAATAAAGCCGTTATTAGCACTGACAGACCTCTGCAGAATTTATATAACAGGCATAAAATTATTCATTTCATGAATGAATTTATGGGAAATGCAGAAATTGGAGTTTGCGAATCGAGCTACGCGGAGTTCTCTCAGTCTGCTATTCGAGTAAATAACATGGCAAAATCTTTCAAGGATTTTAATAAGAGCAATATAAAAATCGATAATACTTTATTCAAAGAAGCAGCAGAAAAAGAGCTATATAAAGGACTAGAGACTTTAGAACCTAAGCTGAGAAAGCACTTTAATACTGAATTAGACTTTAGCATCGAAGATTTAAGCAGCATAAGCTCAAGCATTAATAATTTCTTCGAGCATGTTCTCGTGAATGACAGCGATTTGAAAATCAAAGAAAATAGACAAGCTCTTATCTATAGACTAGATGAAGCTTTTAAAAATATCGCTGATTTTTCTTTACTGAAGTAATTATCAATACTAAAGACTACGGTTAAAATTCAGTAAGTCTATAAACTGTCCATTCATCCATAGGAACCGCTCCTAAAGAATTTTTATAGAATTCAATACTAGGAGTATTCCAGTTAAGCACTGACCACTCCATCCGGCCGCAGTCCTGCTTATGAGCAATGTTTTTTAACTCTTCAAATATGGCTTTACCAACACCTCTGTTTCTCATTTGCGGCTTTACATAAAGGTCTTCCAGATAAAGACTAGGTCTAGTAAGGAATGAAGAGAAACTAAAAAAATATAGTGCGTAACCAATTAACCGATCTTCCCACTCTGCAAGCAAAACACTTGCAATTTTGGACTGTGAGTCAAAAAGATATTTCGCTAAAAGCTCTTCGGACCCCGTAACAAGATGAGTCAATTTTTCATACTCTGCAATCTCTTTTATAAGAGAAAATATTCCAGAAACATCTGTGGGTAAAGCTTCTCTAATTCTTAACATTATCAAATTATACGCCAAGTGCCTTTAACAGTGGTGATCTTCCGCCCATCTGTGATTTAGAAGATTTTTCTAAATTCTCTTTAAGCCTTAAAATCGCAGTTTTAACATCTTCTAAATTTATAGACTTATCTGCTTTAGCTAAAGCATCTGCCCCAGCTCGCCTTGCTTTACTGACACGCTGCACTAATAGCTGAACTGCATCATCAACAATATTATTCACATGCCTTGGAGAAAATTCAAACTTTGAAAATAGCTCAAGAAGAGGGGTTTTATTTTTCTCAAATTCAGCAAGTCGTTCGGGCTTCATTTCCATTTTCTTAAACTGAGATAGTAAAATTCCATAATTTTGTTCTGGAGTGGCTGGCGGAAAAGCAATTGTAACCTTCATTCTACTCTTAATTGCCCCATCAATCTCGCCAGAATTCGTAGCAAGAATAACAGGCACGCCAGATTCATCAATCTGTTTAAGAATGGTGTTCACAATACTATTACGAGCTTGAACTGAAGATGAATTGAAGCTACCAGCTGCATCGGATCTTTGGGACAGGAAAGTATCAGCTTCATCAAAAAATAAAAGCTGATTCTTTTTCTTCGCTTCCTCAAACAATTTAATCAAATTATTTTCAGTTTCACCCCAGTACTTACTATCTTGCTCAGAGGTAACAAACTTAAGCTCCCTACCCATTTTTTCAGCGACAAACTTAGCAATTTCTGTCTTACCTACTCCAGGAGGACCCGTAAATAACATAGTCGGTGACTTCTGATTGCGATGATTTAGCTTTAATTCAATACCGCTACGGTCAGAAGCATCTAAGAAACGTGATACTCCATTAAATAAAATTTCCTTAAACTCAGCTGAAGGGAATATCATATCTTTATCTGGATTAAAATCAGTCTTAGAATACTTTTCAGGAATTAGCTTTTTAGCAGCAGGGTTTACTACTTCCTTGTAAAGAAGATTTATTAATATCAAAGGAAGACCTAAGGCAAACCCAAGGATTTGCTTATCCTTTGAAGAATTTTTATCTAAAATTGCACTAAAACTCAAAGCCGCTCCAACTAAAGGAGCCACAATCCCCAAAAGCTTTTTAGCTGGATGTCTTTCAAAAGCAACAACCTCTCTAGCTAATTTTTCCGGCAAGGATCTACTATCCTTTTCCTCAGCCGCAGTATCTTTACTTGAGTCACGCGGCTTCAAATCCGAAAATCTTAAAGCATCAATATCGCTAGCAGGCTTACTCCCAAGCTTAGATTCAATCTTAGAGTTTGCATTCCATGCTGTAGCGCTTCTAGCTTTACTCTGAACTGCAGGCATACCTAAAACTCCACCCCTGGAGTCCAGGAACGAATTCCACCAATATACTCAAAAAAGATTTTTAAATAAAAAAATCTTTCCCCTGCACACAGAGGTAATTTAGACCCTGTTGAGACATCATACTTTATAAGACTTTTAGATTCTGCATCAAAAAAGACTTGTAAATTTTCACTTAAAATTTCGATTTTCTTTTCATCAGGATAAATTTTAATTTTTCGTCCTTTTTCGAAAATAGTAATATACTCTAAACCTAATCTAGACGATGACTTAGGATCAGCAAAATCTCCATTATAAGGTGAAGATCGGTCATAGACAGCTTTCCGAAAATCTTCAAATGGTTTTAAATTTGCCATAATTAAAGAGTATTACATGTTGAATATAGCATATTAGATATACATATTCATATCAACCATGAACTTTAAATTTAATTATTTAATATTATCTTAACCATGTTTATTTTGGATATTTAACCAAAATGAGGACATGCAGTGGTCTTTTACATAGAAAACAATTCTTTAGCAAAATAACTAAGAATAATATCAGCACCAGCACGCTTAATACTAATCAGCGACTCATAAATAGCTTTTTCACGAACAATCAAACCCGCACTGACAGCAGCTAGTATCATCGAATACTCACCGCTTACCTGATAAGCGACTACTGGTACTTTAGAGTTTTTTTTAGTCTGATGAATAATATCTAAATACCAGCCAGCGGGTTTTATCATCACCATATCAGCTCCCTCTTCTAGATCCAGTTCCAGCTCTTTTAAAGCTTCTAAAGAATTAGCTGGATTCATCTGATAAGTTTTTTTGTCCTTAGGAATTTTCTCATCTATATGATAGTTTGCTGTACCCATAGCATCACGAAAAGGTGCATACAAGCTAGATGCATATTTAGCTGTATAAGAGATAAGCATAGTATCTTTAAAGCCCTCTGTTTCCAGTACAGTTCTAATGGCTTTCACGCGGCCGTCCATCATATCCGAAGGTCCTAAAATATCAGCTCCAGATGCAGCTTGCACTAAAGCCATCTTCTTAAGTACATCTACCGTTTCATCATTTAGAACTTTACCTTTTGCTAAAAGTCCATCGTGACCATGATCAGTATAAGGATCTAGTGCGACATCAGACATAATGAGCATTTCAGGGAATCTCTTTTTAATTTCCCGAATAGCTTTACAAGTAAGATTATTTGCATTATAACTTTCAATCGCTTGGTAATTTTTAAGCTCATTAGGTGTAATCGGGAAAAGAGCTATAGCTTTAATACCAAGTGAAAGCAGCTCCTCCACTTCTTTTAAAAGTCTTTCTATACCAAATCTAAAAATACCTGGCATCGCAGCGATCTCTTCATAAGCGTTCTTCTCCTCTTTAATGAAAAGTGGATAGATAAAATCATTTACCGAAAGATTATTTTCTTGAACTAAATCTCGAATTGCTTTAGACTGCCTTAAGCGTCTTGGTCGAAGTAACATATAACTTAAGTTTAACTCAAAGTAAAATTAAAACAGCCTTGGCATAATGATAAATAATCAAGAACCTCTAAATAAAAAACTTAAAACCCGTTCCCTTAACAAACATCAAACATTTATCTTTTAAATTTTTCATAAAAGGAATGCCCTCTACTTCAATAGTAACGCCAGCTTTTAAATTCTTAAGTGCGGAACAAGATTTATCAAAGTAAACATAATAGAGTGATTTATGTTCCCGATTATCTACAGTCGAATTTACTACTAGAGGAAAAAGTACTAACTCTCGATTCAGATCAGCTAAGACGTTTCCCTCTGCTAGTGAATATTTCACGTCCTTAACTAATTGCCCTTTAAGTGTAATTAGAGAACTCATACAAATCATTATAAAATCATAAAGGTATTTTTGGAAGAGTAATCTTAATCATTCTTTAATCTGATTGAAGATTTTTATGAGATTGGGCATAAATTTTAAAATACCTTACAATTCTTAAAATGACCCTCGTTCTAGATCCAAGCACCTCATTAATACCAGAAGAAACTTCCTTAAGCATTCTCTGTGAAGGTTTCACTGGAACTAGGCATGCGAAGACAGCTACAGGTGTGGTTAAATACGGCAACTGGAAAGTTACATCAATTATAGATTCCAGCAATATCGGCAAATCCTTTCTAGAACTTAGTAAAATAAATACAGGAAGCAATGCTAACACGAATCACGGCTCAAACAAAGTATTAAATGACATTCCAATCGTTAAAAATCTTGAAGATGCCCTTCAGATAAGCAAGATAGATGCTCTTTTAATCGGCATAGCTCCAGTAGGCGGTCAAATACCAGAAACTTGGATTCAGATTATAAAAGAAGCTATCAGCAAGAAAATACATATCATCAGTGGTCTACATGAATTTCTAAACGAGATTCCTGAATTAGCGTCACTAGCTAAAGAAAAAGGAATATTACTTTGGGATGTGCGTAATCCAGAGCTATACAACTCATCTGCCGTGCAGAGTGTCGCTAAACAAAAGCCAAGAGCAGAAAAATTAAAAGTTATCACCATGGTAGGCAGCGATTGCAATGTAGGCAAGATGTGTACAGCTCTAGAAATAGTTCAAGAACTAAAAAAGCATGAAAGAAAAGCCGAATTTCTAGCTACAGGTCAAACGGGCATTATGATTTCTGGTTCTGGTGTTCCACTAGATCGAGTGATCGGTGATTTCATGGCAGGTTCAATCGAGAACGAACTTCATAAAATAATTCAAGAAAAAGATCCAGAGTTTATTATCGTAGAAGGACAAGGTTCTTTATTACACCCAGGTTATTCTGGTGTAACCCTGTCACTAATTCATGGCTCAAATCCAGAGTATTTAGTTCTCTGCCTGAAAGCGGGATTAGAATATATTCAAGGTGGCTATCAAGTTAAAATCCCTTCTGTTACAGAATTAATAGAAGTTTATGAAACTGCTTCTGCTTGGATTCAGACTTCTTCACAAGCGGCAAAGGTAATAGGCATTTCTATTAATACTAGTGAATTAGACGAAGCTTCAGCTTATAAATTAATTAAAGACTTAGAAGCAGAAACTCGTTTCCCCGTCACTGATCCGATAAGATACGGCACAGAGAATATCTGTAAAAGGATTTTAGAAATATCTAACACCACTATAGAATTCTAAAAAATTAAAACAATGATCAAACTGAATTACCATACTTTAGAATCTGAGCTAGAATTCACATTCACAATATCAAGAGGCTCAAAATCAATCTCAAAAACCATCATAACTGAGATTAACTATGAATATAATGGAGAAATATTTTCAGGAATAGGCGAAGCTGTATTTTCAAAATTCTATGGCGAAGACGAAGAATCAGTAAAAGCTTTTTATGAAAAAATCATCAATGATAAATTATTAGAAGACTTAGATATATTTAACATACAGGATCTAGAAATACGGCTAGAAAAATATTCTGGTAACTATGCCGCAAAAGCTGGCATAGATATAGCTCTCTACGACATTCGTGCAAAGATACTGAAACTTCCTCTCTATAAGTATTTTGGTTTAGACAAGAGTAAAGCACCAGCTAGTTCTTATACCATTGGAATAGCAGATCTAGATACTATTAAACAAAAAACATTAACTGCTTTAGAACGAGGTTATGACATTTTAAAAGTGAAACTTGGCTGCAAAGATGACCTAGAAATCATTAAAACAATTCGCAAACTCGCCCCCACTGCACGAATCAGAGTAGATGCAAACTGTGCTTGGACTTTAAAAGAAAGCTTAGAGGTTTTAGCTGAAATAAAAGCTTTAAATATAGAATTCGTCGAAGAACCTTTACTGCAAAGCTCAAGCCCAGAGGAATATCACGAACTTTTCCTCAAAAGCCCACTACCACTAATGGCTGACGAGAGCTGTAAAAGACTTTTAGACATTCCTCACTGCGCTAAATATTTCCACATGATAAACCTGAAACTCACTAAAACTGGTGGTCTTACAGAAGCAATAAGAATGATACATGCAGCTAGAGCACACGGTTTAAAAATCATGCTGGGCTGTTTTACTGAAACCAATGTATCAATAAGCGCAATGGCAAGCATTAGTCCATTAGTGGATTTTACAGATTTAGATGGTGCCTTATTACTAGCCAAAGACCCTTACGCAAATGGTTTATTTCAAAAAAACGAAATTTACTTACATGATAAAGTAGGCTTAGGGATAGAGATTTCGACATTAAGGCCTTAGAAAAAAATCAGTGACAGAGAAAATTTCCACAGACGTACTTATTATCGGAGCTGGTGCTGCTGGCTTAATGACTGCCATTCAGGCAGCTTCACGCAAGAGAAAAGTTATTATTTTAGAATCCAGCTCTAAACTCTGTGAAAAAATTCGTATTTCTGGCGGGGGCAGATGTAACTTTACGAATCTTAACGCTAGCTCAGAAAATTATATTTCTCAGAATCCGCATTTTTCTAAAACTGCTTTAAATAGTTACACCCAGCATGATTTTATTAAACTAGTGGAAAAACACCATATTAAATTTCACGAAAAGAAGCTCGGACAGCTATTCTGCGACGATAGCTCTCAGAGAATCATAGATATGTTACTTCATGAAGCAGCCTATAATAATGTGAAAATCATTAGCCAAGCTAAAACTGAAACAGTACAAAGATTAGAAAATCAGAATTTTATTATTAAAGCAGAAGTTCGCAGTAGAGGGAAACTTGAAATCGAGTGTGAATCACTAGTAATGGCGACTGGCGGTCTTTCCATTCCAAAAATTGGAGCTAGTGACCTAGGTTATCAAATCGCAAAACAATTTAATTTAGACATAATAGAACCTAAAGCAGCTCTAGTTCCGCTGATGAGCCTTCTTACCCAAAGGAATTTGTATAAAGAATTAAGTGGCGTATCTATAGATTCACTAGTAACAGCTAAAACTAATATATTAAATACTCGTAAACCTAGCTCTATTAGCTTTAGAGAAAATATTTTATTTACACACAGAGGACTCAGTGGACCAGCTATATTGCAAATCTCCTCTTATATTAATGATGGTGAAAGCATTTCCATAAACTTAATCCCAGACTATAAAAACTTCTTGAATGACCTGAAAAAATACAGTAAAGATAAAAATTATGCCAAAAAGAATCTAAATAATATACTCAAAAGCCTTCTTAATAGAGTCTCAAATAATTTTATTGATTCCTTAGCAGAAAGCTATTCTTGCAAGTTAGCAAAACCACTTGGCGAGTATCCTCACTCATTTTTTGAAGAACTTTACTTTAAACTAAGTGACTGGAAATTCACGAGCCTCAGTTCAGAAGGCTTTGATAAAGC
>JBJTTW010000247.1:0-31325 GCA_046080385.1 bacterium | reverse complement strand
GCCTCCATTTTATCTACTGCTTCATACTTAACCCCACCCAGATCCGAACTGGAACCAGTTCACATCTTTTACTGCGACTCCTAGAGTCGCGGGGTGCCGCCTCCATTTTATCTACTGCTTCATACTTAACCCCACCCAGATGCGAACTGGAACCAGTTCGCATCTTTTACTGCGACTCCTAGAGTCGCGGGGTGCCATCATTATCCCAATATTAAGATGTCCGTGATATCTTGAATATTAGTAAATAGAATACTAAAACGATTAATTCCTCAATGAAAAAGAAAAGAAAAATAATTTCAATTGATTTATTTTGTGGTGCTGGTGGTTTAACCTATGGTCTACAAAAAGCAGGCTTAAAGGTCGTTGCGGGTTTTGATATTGATGCTGCATGTAAATATCCTTATGAAAAGAATAATAAATCTCAGTTCATTCACGCTGACGTAAAAGACCTGTCTGGAAAAGATCTAGACAAACTTTATGAAGACTCAGATATTAAGATCCTTACAGGATGTGCTCCTTGCCAGCCTTTCTCTAATTATTCTAAGCACAAAGGAATTGATGAAAAATGGATATTATTAAGGTCCTTTCTTAGACTAGCTTATGAATCATTACCAGATATAATTTCAATGGAAAATGTACCACAATTAGTTAAACATAAGGTTTTTAAAGAATTTATCAAAGGTTTAAATAGACTGAATTACACCGTTTGGTATCAAGAAGTGAATTGTTCAGAATATGGAGTCCCTCAAACTCGCAAAAGATTAGTTTTACTCGCTTCTCGGTTCGGTGAAATAGGGCCACTTAAAAAGCCACTTAAAAATTTAAAGCTTACTGTGCGTGAAAACATCAAAGACCTAGAGCCACTTCAAGCAGGTTCCTATTCTAAAGCAGATCCTCTTCATATTGCGGCAAAGCTTTCTCCTTTAAATTTAAAAAGAATAAAAGCTTCTAGTCCAGGAGGATCTTGGAAAGAATGGGATCAAAGCTTAATTGCAGATTGCCATAAGAAAGACACAGGTAAAACATTTGCCTCTGTCTATGGAAGAATGGCATGGGATGATTTAGCTCCCACTATAACTACTCAATGTTACGGCTTTGGCAATGGTCGCTTTGGTCACCCAGAACAAGATAGAGCTATTTCACTTAGAGAAGCTGCTATATTACAAACTTTTCCTAAAGATTATCACTTTATTGAGAGTACAGAGAAACCTAAGTGCACCGTAATTGGAAGGCTTATAGGTAATGCAGTCCCTGTGAAGCTCGCTGAGGCAATCGGCTATACAATAAAAGATCATATTAAATATTCTTGTTTCTGAATGTAACTTTCTATATTTTTCAAAATACTATCTAAATAAGCAAAAGAAGCTTCTTTCATCTCCTGTAAATCTGTAATCGTATAATTACGCCCGATTTCAGAAAAGGATTTGCTACCGTGTGCAAGATCATTTCTATTAGTTTTAATAGTGAGCAAATCACTACCACCCTTCGCTTTCTTGCTTATATTTTTTGAAGAGAATCCGTACTCCTGGGAGATCTCACGTATTCTTTTAGCATCAACATTACCAGAGAAAAGTGTCTTTTCATCAAAGCTTGACACTAACAGATTTACTTTAGACATAAAAGTATCATGTAGTCTATCTAACTTATCCGGTTTATTAATAAGATTTTTGACTACACGTTTTTGCAATGCCTCTTTTATAGAGAGGTATTCAATATTTTTTTCATCAAAATCATCATAAATAGCTGTAATAGCCTGAGTAAGTGTACTTTCAACCAGATTATATAAAAGTAAAAAACAGCTCGCTTTTAAGGTTTGTTCTAGTTTTTGATTATTATTCTGTTCCTCTAAAGAACTCAAATGATCAAAGAATCCATCTATCTCTTCTTTTCGCTCATTAAAAATCTTTCTTGCTTCAAACATATAATCACTTTAAATAGCGTTTTTTAGTAATTGATCTCTTACAAATTCTATTCTTCCAAGAAGCTTAGGTCTACTATTACTCGCATCAGATGTGGTATGTTTCTTAAACTCAGATGAATTAAGCCATATTTTAATATTATTTTTATCTGGAACTAAACGATTATTTTCTCGTAGAGCTAAAGCGACACCTATGGCAATAGCTTCAAAACGCACTCTTGGAGTGAGCTTATCTTTTGAGTGCCTCTTAAACCCATATGGGAAATGCTTCTCAACAAAATTCAGAACGAGCTCAAATTCTTTTCGCATTGTTTTACTATTTTTATCATTAAATGCTTTTTGGGTCTCTGCAAGATATTCATCAAGAAAATCACTTACTCGATTTTTAAATTTTTGATGCTTGTTTAAATATGCAAAAAACCTTAGCACCAATTCCTCTCTATCACGTCTCTTCTCTGAGACCTCTGTGAGAGGAGCAAGAGTTTTAAATAAAGGTATTCTGGCACATTCTGAAAGAAAATCAGTAAATGGACCAGGCTGAATGCCTCTTCTTTTTTCCATCGCTTCCAATTCAAGACTACCTGTATTAATTCTCTCAAAGATATCCCTGCGTACTTCTTCATTAGCTTTGTATGTAAGCTCTATCACTCTCAAAGTCTTTCTATTAAATCGTCTTTGCCTTGGAAGAGGTAAATCGCTGTAAAAAAAGCCATTTAGTTCTGTTAATTTTTCTAGATCTACCAGTCTAAGTTCATTTTCCATAAAGGCAGCTAAAGTTCTGATTCTTTGAGAGCCATCCACTATTTCTAGTCTCCCATCCTTATCTTTAACATCTGCGACAAAAATATACGGTATCGGCAAACCTATTATTATTGATTCAATAAATTTGGATTGTCGTTTCTCATCCCAGCTAAAATCTCTTTGATAATCTGGCACAAACAATTCATTTTTATCTTCATCTATACCTTTTAAATATTTATCTACTACAGTTTCTACTGGATATTCTTTAGTATCATAATCAACAAAAACTTCCTCTTTTTCAATCTGAGACTCTGCTTTATCTTTCCGCGAGTCTGCTATTTCAACTGAAATATTTTTCTTATACATGCTGATAATTATACCTAGAAAAATTCCCTCCCCCCTTCACTTACAGCACTAACCACAATACAAATAAAGCTTTATAATCAATTTAGCGTATGAAATTTAAAATCAAACCCATTCTTCCAATATTAATATTCATTGCGGTAAGCTGCTCTAGCTGTGATATCTATTTTCAGAAACCAATTTTAGAATTTACTAAAAAGAATAAATTTCAGGTTATAGATCCTTACGTAGAAATTTTACAAAACACAGTGGACTCTATAACTAAAGTCAAACGTGAAAAAGGTTTTAAGCATATTGATTATGCTTTACTTTGGGTAGCTAATTCTGCTGAATATAAAGCCCTCTGCTATCAAGCATATAATCTTGCGAAATTAAGACTGGATCAAAGACTCAGCTCGCAAAGAGCTAAAAAGCCAGCTATAGTATTAGATCTTGATGAAACAGTGTTAAGTAATTTACCTTACTATCTCACTCTCTACCTAGAAGGTGACGAGTATTCTGAAGAGAGCTGGGAAAACTGGGTTGAATACCGTAGTGCCGAAGCTATACCTGGCACAAAGGAGTTTTTAGATTATGCTAAAAGCCGCAATGTAGAAATATTTTATATAAGTAATCGCTCCGGAAAGAGCATTGATGCTACTTTTGACAATATCGCAGCACTTGGATTACCGATAACTAGAGATCATTTACTATTAAAAAATGAAGGCGATAGCAAAGAAACTCGCAGAGAAGTCGTGTGCCAAGGCTTTGACATAGTTCTCCTCGTCGGTGATAACTTAATAGACTTTAACGAATTATTCGATAAAAAACCTACCTCTAAACATAGAGATGAACTGGTTACTAAAAATTATAAAGATTATGGTGATAAATTTATCATGCTGCCAAATCCCCTATATGGACAATGGTTTTCTAGCCTCTTAAACTATGACTACAACCATGATTCAGAAGCTAAATTCAAGATAACTAAACAATCCTTACTAAATCTATTACATTAAGTCTAGGTCTTAATTTCCCGTTAAATGGGGCATGCAGATAAATCTAAATAAGCTAAATGATCAGTTCTAAAAACTAAGTTTTAGCGAATATATAAATCTAAGAGGTAGATTTATGTCACTTAGTACACTTAGATTCACAGGTTCATCATTAAGTAATATACAAGACGGTTTATCAGTAGTCTCTGACAACATCTCTAACGTTAGCACTCATGGTTTTAAGGAAAGACTTTTAAATTTCGAAAATATTCGCAGTAACGCGGTAGGCGGTTCATCAGAGTCGGGTTCCTACTTAGTATCTACTGGTACTAATTTCGCTCAAGGAGACTTAGAATTTACCGAAAGCAGTGCCAATAACGAAAACAGTACCAATATGGCTCTCTCTGGTTCTGGATTCTTTGTCCTTCAAAACCCTGCTGGAGACTTATATTACAGCAGAACAGGTAATTTTAATATAGACTCTCAGTCAAATTTAGTCGACGCTAATGGCAATTATGTAATGTCCTCAGGCGGGGGGAGAATTACGTTCCCTGAAAATAGGTCTGGCTTTTCAGTAAGCCCGGCAGGGGAAATACAAGTGAGGTATGACAATCAAGATCCAGTATTTCTGGATCAGATTCAGCTCGCTAGTTTCAATAATCCAGAAGGTCTAGTTAATATAGGTTCCAACCTATTTATAGAAACTGGCTCTTCTGGCTTAGCGAATTTTTCATCAGCATTACAGGCTGGAACAGCGACTTCATCGACAAAAATTTCAGCTGGGGCATTAGAAAGAAGTAACGTCGATCTTTCTAATGAATTAGTAGATTTAATGGCTCTACAAAGAGCCTACCAAGCAGTGTCTAAAGCCACAACAACGAATGATGACATGCTTAGTACAACAATAGGTTTAGTTAGATAGGTAAGGAGATATAGTAGATGCCCATTAGTTCACTTTTCATAGGCTCAAAAGGCGTTACAGAAAGCCAAAAAGCTGTCGCGGTAGTCGCAAATAATCTATCCAACGTAAATACGATAGCTTTTAAAAAAACCAAGGTCGCTTTTCAAGAATCAGTTTCTACTGTTGTAGCACAAGGTAGTAACCCTTCCACAAGGGGTGGTGGTACCAATCCAATCGAGGTAGGATCTGGTGTAGACCTTGCTTCCGCAGCAACTATTTTCGACCAAGGTTCTATAAGAAAAACTGGCCAGCCCTTAAACTTAGCCATCAATGGTAACGGCTTTATGGTGGTAAGCACAGGTGTCACCGCCGGTGAAGGTTTGAAGAACAGCCTTTATACTCGGAATGGTAATTTCAAACTGAATGCAGCTGGGAACCTTGTTACCACTGATGGTATGAAAGTTATGGGAGCTACATACTATAACGATAAAACGGGTGAGGCTAAAACCCTAGAAAACTATTCAAGTGCAGTTTGGTGGACAGACCAAGATATCAACCCTGGTGCAGCTGTAGGTGATGCACCTGCACATACTTCTCTTACTGGTCCAACTGGTCTAATCACAAGTGGACCTGGCACACCCTCTTTTAAGCAAACTAAAGTAGCTGAACTAAGTATTAGAGGGTCTCTAGCCCAGCCTGCAGCAGCTGTTAATATGTCAAGTGTTGGTAACTTGTCTTTTACAAAGAATGCCTCTGGTAATTTTGACATAGTATATGATGAAACTGCATCTGTTCCCCCTGGTGGAGTATACACATTTGAATATGACCCTTCTGTCCCCCTTAGTACTGCTAGTAATACTTTTGAGTTAAAGGCAGCTAGTGGAAATATAGTTCAACTAAGACTAAGACTGAAGCCTGGTGTTACTAGATTTGAAGAAGCCTTCAGTGGTTTCACTTATAATAACACAGCTGTTCCAGCTGGCAGTAGGTTAACTTTTCCAGGAGGTACTCCAACTGCACCAGCTGCAGGTAACATGAGGGTCTCTAGTGATATCACTATCGGCGAAGATGATGTACGCTATATGAAAACAATTGATATGCAGAGACTTTTTGATCCGATTAAAGTTCCTCCTTTCTTTTACACTGTCGATTCTAGTATAGAAAACTCCGTTGCCAATGTATCGATTAGTGGAGATGGTTCTATATCAGTATTCGGTAATGGTTCAGAAAGAATGATAATTGGTAGAGTTCTTATTGCCAACTTTAGGAATTATGACGGTCTAGTAATGACAGGTTCTTCATTGTACACCGAATCACCAAACTCGGGTACCGCTTCATTAGCGATGCTTGGTGGTCCGAGTGATAAATCCGCCCCAGTAGTAAAGTCTACGCAGATTATTTCTGGTAGTTTAGAAATGGGTAATGTTGACATAGCTGAAGAATTTTCTGATATGATCGCTTACCAGAGAGGCTTACAAGCGAGTGCAAAAACCATAAGTATCTCAGATGAGATCTTGCAGTCGATATTAAATATATAATCCTTACTGGGATTCAGTTATACTTCTTTTCTTGACCTAGTTTGAATTAGTTACAGTTACATGAATTTTTTGGGAAAGGGAGAAGTACATAAAGCGGCCACGATCGTGGCCGCTTTTGTTTTTTATAGATATTAAAAACTCCTTATTATCATTTATATTAGCTAGGGATAGATGTTAGAATAAGCGTTCTAGTGCTGATCTCCAATCAACTACAAGATATATATAACTGGCTTTTAACATCTTTAAAAACTGATGAAGCTAAGCGAGAAGCAATAATAATATTAAAAGTAATAGCCAATATCAATCCTCATCAGCTTTTTAATGAAAAAGACTTTCTTTTATCCTCTCAACAAATAAAAAAAATTCAAGAAATAGTCAATCTGCGTAATAATAAGCATATTCCTTTGGCTTATCTTTTGGAAGAAGCTTATTTTCTAGATCTAGAACTCTTCGTAAATAATACTGTATTAATTCCTCGCCCAGAGACAGAGTTACTAGTCAACGAAACTCTCAAGAAGATTAAAGAAGATAAATTAAGACAGATAACTATCTTAGATCTCTGTACTGGATCTGGGTGTATTGCTCTTGCCATGAAAAGAGCCTTGCCTAGTGCCAATGTCTATGCCAGTGACATCTCCAAAGACGCTTTAAATGTAGCTTTAATTAATGCAAGTAAATACAAGCAAGATATTAATTTTATTCTTGGTGACTATTTAGACCCTTTTTTAAGTCAGCAACGTTCTCCAGTGGCATTACCCATAATTCGTTCCTCACCACCATATTTTGATGTAGTGATTTCCAATCCACCCTACATCCCAGAAGCTGATTATGTTAGTCTTGCACCTGAATTAATGCACGAACCTAAACATGCTTTAGTAGGCTTTCCCTACGCAGATATTCAAAAACAATTAAAAGGCTTAATTAAACCTCATGGATTTTTCGCCTTTGAGTTTGGTTATAAACAAACGCCTCAAATACTAGAAATCTTTCCTAAAGCAGTTATACACAAGGATTTAGCTGGTATAGATCGCTTTGCTTTTGTGCAAGAAGAAGATTTATAATATTTTACAAAAGCGCAGAAATTAGAGTTTGCGAGCAGTGCCATTCTGGGAATTTTTCTAAGCTAAAATAGTATTTATATGCCAATTTTAACTTGCAGTGATGATAATAATTCACATGAGAGTAAAGTCTTTTTTGAGTTAAATTTAAAAAATACTTTTACGATAAAAGATACTTGCCATAAGGAAGAAGAGCAGAAATGGCAATCCTATGAACTTAAACTTCACTCTGGAACTAAAACTCTTGAATTTAACTCCAATGATAAAAACCCAAATGAAG
This sequence comes from bacterium, assembly GCA_046080385.1. Classification (GTDB taxonomy): domain Bacteria; phylum Cyanobacteriota; class Vampirovibrionia; order LMEP-6097; family LMEP-6097; genus LMEP-6097. The sequence goes on along the minus strand of JBJTTW010000247.1, from coordinate 23,555 downwards.
TAAAAGGACTCTTTTGTTTTAATATAAAACCCATACATGAATTAAAAAACTTAAGTGAAAATTTAAAAAATTTTTTAGAGAATGAAGAAGAGTACTTTGTTTTTGAACCACTAGAACCCAGCATAGAACTACGCATCAGTAAAAGTCACGCTAATTCTTTTAAAGTCGAGCTGTGGGTAGACGCAGGAAATACTTCGACGATTATCTACACCTGGGATGCACTCGGTATACGCTTTATGACGACTAAAGAAAAACTTGTTCAGTTCTGCTCAGAGCTAGTCTAGGAAGGGGCGTTTAGCCGAACGAACAAGTTCAAGGCTGAGGAGGACGAATGACCGCAATGTATCAAGCATACATGAGGATCATGAGGACGACGAAAACGCAGAAAATGGAGTTCCGCTACACGCCCCTAAGGTCCGACTACAACTACGTTAAACTTATCTGGATGAATATATTTTCTGGCAGCTTCATTTACTTTCTCCAAGCTTATATTATTAATAATCTCAGCATAGTTCTGTGGATAATCTAAATCTAAATCATAGAGAAGCATTTGACTAGCAACATCTGTAACATCCTCATTTGAAGACAGATTCCTCACGGCAAAGGAACCAGTTAAAAATGATTTAGTGGCTTTCAGCTCTGTTTCACTAATACCAGTTCGTAAAAACTCCCGAACCGCTTCTTTAGTAAGCTGTATAGCCTTATCTACATTACTAGGATTACTGCCTAAGGTTATATAGAAAGGACCTGGAACTAAACCTGCTTGGAATGTAGATCCCACATTATAAACTAAACCATGCTCATCCCTAACCTTAGAACCTAGCCTAGAAGAGAGTGGACTGCCGCCTAAAGCATAATTGGCTATAAACAATGGATAAAAGTCTGGATCTTTTCTTGTTATAAAACCAGCGTGTCCCATATACACTTCAGACTGTTTTTTATGAGCCTTCTTAATATGTTTAGTTTTAGGTGCTTGCAGCTTTAAACTTGAAGAACTAGGCACTACAGCCTTAGTCTTTTTCTGCCATAGACTAAAATTAGACTCTATTAAAGATTTCACTTCTGCTGCATCAATATCACCAACTAAAGCAATTTTCATCTGGTCTAACCCATAATATTTCTGGTAAAAGTTTTTTATATCCACTAAGCTAATCGTCTGAATAGATTTAATTTTCTCTTCACTGCTATGAGCGTGAAATATGTGCCCTTTAGGATAAATTAAACGATACATTTCATTCCTAGCAACACTACTTGGGAATTCATCTTGCTGCTTAATAGTTTCTATAAGCTCCTTCTTTAATTTTTCCAATTCGACTTTTGAAAAAAGTGGCTCTGTGATTATCTCTTTAAAAATAGCCATAACCTTAGGTAAATTCTTTTTCAGGCTAGATATCTCAACTGCACTGGTTTCTTTACCTGGTTCAAATTCTATATCTGCACCATAAGTGTCTAGAGCTTTAGCTATAGTAAATTTATCTCTATGCTTAGAACCTCTTTCCAGCATGTTCGCAGTAAGATAAGCTAGACAAGGCTTCTCAAGATCCAAAGCCGAACCTGCAAAAGTAGAAGCTTTTATATAAACCAGTGGAATATTATGGTCTTCTTTTAAAACAACTTTTAAACTCGGGTGTTTATCTATGTGAACAGGTTTCAGTGCAAAATTAAAAACACTCTTTATCTTATCCCTAGAATATTTAGGTGCAGTAATCTTTAAAAGTCTTTCTAATTTAGAACTATCTAAAGGTTCAACGACGGCAGAGCCGTAGAATTCTTTATCATCTGTTTTAGTTTTTTTAGATTTCGGGCTAGTTGCCAGAAGTGAATTACCAGGATCTTTAGGTAATTTATAAACTACTGTTTTGTTACGCAGCACGAAATATTTTTGAGCAACTTTTTTAACATCACTAACACTAACTTTTTTAAGTGATTCATACCAGTGATAATAATTCTCCCAATCCCCAGCAATCGCTTCAAAATAAGCAATCTGCAAAGCCTCATCGTAAACACCATCCCGCTGATAAATAGCTGAAGACTCAACTCTAGCTTTAGCTAACTCCATTTCTTCTTTAGTAACATTAACCTTAATATCTTCCAATTCAGCATCAATAACGGCTTCTATCTTTTCTATATTCGCTTCAGGATTTAAATTAGCCACTATTTTATAAAGTGCTGGATCTTTATTAGACTCAGCATAACCATGAACATCTATCGCAAGCCCAGTGTCCACAAGCTTCTTAGTTAACCTCGAAGAAGTACCATTAAAAAGTATTTCATCTATAATGTTTAATGCTGGTAAATCTGGGTGAACAAACTCTGGTATATGGAAAGCCATACCAAGTAAAGCTACCTGCCCCTCATAATAGATATAAGACTTTCTTAATTCTTTTTGCTCTGGTTCTACTGCAACTTCATGGCTTATATTTTCTGCTTTTTTATACGAAGCGAAATATCTATGAATAAGATCTAGAGCTAGTTCTTTATCAAAATTACCAGCAAGCATTATAAAAGCATTGTTTGGAGCGTAATATTTATTATAAAAAGCTCGCATATTAGGCTCCTTGATATTATCAAGATCTGAACGCCAGCCTATGATTGGGTTATGATAAGAATGTTTCTGGAAAGCTGTAGCTCTAAGCTGTTTTCCAAGAATAGTACTTGGGTAATTTTCTCCACCTTCTAGTTCAGAAACGATAACACTTCTCTCTAGATCTATCTCTTCCTGCTCTAGTCTAGAGTTTCGCATACGATCGGATTCTATTTTAATAGCTAATTCTAAATTCTCTGGTGCGAAATTCTCATAATAGCCCGTGTAATCATAGCTGGTAAAAGCATTAAAGACCCCACCCTTAAGCTGAATCGCCTGAGCTATCTCACCTTTTCTAAATTCTTTAGTACCCTTAAACATCATATGTTCTAGGTAATGAGCCATACCAGTTTCATTACCGATTTCATCGCGGCTACCTACTCGATACCAGACTTGAAATGAAATCAATGGAGCATTAAGATCCTGCTTTAATAAGACTTTCAAGCCATTATCTAACTTATACTCCTCTACACCATTGGATTTTTTAATAAAATTTATATTTTTTGGCTTATTCTTGCTTGTTGCCATGCTATCACCCATAATACTATACAGCAGGATAAGAATTAAGAGAGTGATTCCGTGATTTTTTTTAGACATAGAGCTACTTTCATCTATAACATGCTATCCTAGATTTTTGTTGTGTTAAAGCTAAATAATAAATTTTTAAATTTAGAACTTATCACTCCAGAAGGTATTTTGCTTGCTGATCAGGTTAGGAAAGTTAAGCTTTTTACCTCCCTTGGTGGTTTGACTATTTTACCTAACCACGCTGAATTAAAATCAGATATAGTCGCTGGCACCTTGAAAATTAGTTTCTATGAAGAAGTTAAGGGTGAGATTAAGTATGATGTCGGTGACGGTGTTATAGAAGTTAGCCCAAGTAAAGTTACTATAATAGCTAGTTCTGCAAAGGCAAGAATCATAGAAGATCCTTATAAGCTATAATCAGTTTTGCTACGAAGATGGTGAAAGCGAATGAATGAGTCAGGTGAGAAATCAAGCAGCTATAAATTCCAACTTTCAGGTGTCTTCGTAGCTTAGTTTTAATTGCTAATTTTTTTAACATCGTAGTATAAATTAGCTCTAAGCAGGGCTTTCTTAAGGTAAAATGAAGATCAATGAATTCAAGTGCACGATATAAGCTAGGTGAAATTCTTATAAGATTAGGTGTCTTAACTGATGATAAATTAGCGAAAGCCCTTGAAATGCAGTCTCAGCAAGACCCCTTAGAAAGATTTCCTATAGGTAGAATACTACTTGAAGAAGGTTTTATTGAACCAAATGATCTCATTCAAGCAATTAAAATTCAAACTGGCCAAACTGAACTTCCTGAGTGATGGGGTCTGAGTGAGTCCCGTGAAAGATTTTTTACTCTCAAAACTTGAACATCACCCATGTTTTCACCGCCCTAAAGATATTTCAGAGGGCAACCTTGCGGAAGCCTCGGCAAGCAGTGGTCTTATGCGAAATTCTAAAGTACATATATCACGCTGCCCTGGGCGCTTAAGTTTCAGTAAGCACTGTGATTATGTAAATAATGATTTACTGTACTTAGCCGCTAATTACGAAACTTTAGTTGCAGTGCAGGTTTCGGCATTAAATCTAGAGAAAACCAGTACTCTTAGTGGGCGTGTAGCCGAACGAACAAGTTCAAGGCTGAGGAGGACGAATGACCGTAGTGTACTTAACGTACATGAAGGTTTTATAGAAATCTATAATCTCAATCCCGATTTCCAAGAATTAATTTTAAGTCAAGATCAAGTCATAGACGACATTTCAGCAATAAAATCAACAATATCTGATCAATGCCTAGATGATAATAAGGGTAACTGGACTTTCTATATACTAAAGATCTTAGACCTTTTATCTAAAGAAAATCTTGACTTAGATTTAGCTAAGATTCATTCTTTAAAAATCGTAGTTAATAGTGATTTACCAGCCGCTGCGGGAATGAGTTCATCTCACGCACTCATACTAGCTTCACTTATGTCTCTTATAAGAGCCTTACATAGTCAAGGTTTGCTCAAAAATATAGATAAGACTTACTTTAAATATCTGTTAAATGGCACTGTTGCCGAAATTGGAGTTCGGCAACAGTGCCTAAATCCAAAAGCAGAGAGCCTAGAAACGATTCTAAATAAGGATGATCTATTAGATCTTTTAAAATTCTGCCAGAAAATCGAAATAGCCAAAGGCTTTAATTCTGGATTAGGAGATCAAGCTGCCCAGATACTCTCACGCAAAAATCACTTTTGCTTCATTAAACTCTTTCCTCAACTGAGTTTTAAATATGAGCGAATTCCAGAAGCTATTAGTTTTATGATTTTACCTAGTTTTATTAAAGCTGAGAAAACTAGTGAAGAATATCAACTCAAAGAAAAATATTTTGATCGATACAAAGAATTGAATCAATTAACCCGTTTTTTCTTAGAGAACAACAAAAACGCAAAAATTGAAGATTGCGAGCAATCCCAAGATCAAAATTCACTCGGTGATATACTCTATAAACTGACAGATAAAGAAATTTTAAAAAAACTCAAAGAAATTAAAGAAGGAAAGAGAGCTATTACTAATGATGATAAGCTCTCTAACCTTGCTCTTTATGCACTAGCCGAAGGAGCCCGCCTTAAAGATCTCAAAGAAAACTTCTGCATAGAGCAACTGTTTGAACATATAAATCTCTCACACCTCGCTGAATGGGTTTCAAACAGCTCACCACACCCTATGATTTTTTCAACGGCTCTTAACATTTTTACAGCTCAAGAAAGCATAAATATAAATCTTAAATTAGCGAATCATATAGGTGCGTATAGATCTAGCACCTTATTTAATGACAGCTTACAAAATTTCACCTTAAGCTTAGAAGGAGTTTATGCTTGCTCAATTATGGGAGCTGGCTTAGGTGGTAATAACATAGCCATTGTCTCCAGTGAAAAAGCAGACAGTATAAAAAAAACTTTGATTGAAGATTTTTACAGTCATTACAATTTAGCAGAAAAAGCAAAAACCGCTATTTTAGTGAATTCTAGTGCTAATGGCTTAGAATATTTAGGCGAGTTTTAAGATTTTTTGAAATGGGATCAAAGAAAATCAAAATATTTTCATTAAGTTAACCCTTCCTTAACCCACCCTACAAATAAGAGATATATAAATTAATAGGGGGGTAAAACGTGAAACATGACGATTTCATAGTAACAAGTAAATTAAATTCTAATTTGCTTCTTGAAAAATTTTTGGTAGATTGCCATGATTTAATTGACAGATATCCAGATGACAGTCTGTGTATCGCTTATTTAGCTGATAGTGTAGCGATGATCTACTACCACCGAGAATACGCTACATTGGAAGAATTTCTTGACGAAAATGAGGAATTTATTGATGAAGATAAAAAAGAATGGGTAATGAACAATTGGTCTCATTTAGATCAAATGAGCGAACAAGAAAGAGCTGAATTAATCATAGAGTCTCTTAATCAGATTCAATTTTTAGTAGCTTAGTTCTAATCAATGTTTTTAATATGTTCAACTATCTTTTCTAAAACTATCGATTTCAGCTGATGGAAGCTCTTTGCTGAACAGTTAAATCCGGCGGCTCGGGCGTGCCCACCGCCGTTTAACTGATTCGCGATTTTAGAACAATCAATTTCACATGAACTTCGTAAACTGCCTTTAAAATTAGACTCTTTTTTTGTATCCTCTCTGAGATAGATACACATATTAATATCTTTAATGCGCATTAAATGATCTACTATCTCGTCTGTATCTTCTTCTTTAGCAGATAGTTTGCTTAATGTTTCTTTAGTAGTGGTAGTGTAAGCTATTCGCAGCTTATTAAAACAGTGCTTTGGAATTCCAATTTCGGCAACAGTACCATTATTAGCGTGTAGCGAACCTCTAATTTCAGTAAAAGTACCATTATCTGAAATGATATTATCTGAAATTAAATCCGAAATATCTAACTCAATAATCTCGGCAGCATCCAATGCTGCACCTATAACTTTTATAGTTCTAAAGGGCATCTGATTAAAAAGTGAATTAAATAATTTACTCGGCTCTGCACCCTGATTAGTAAGTTCAGCTGCCCAAGTGAAGACCTCAGCGTTAGTGTTACTATGCCTAAAACCACCAGTATCAGTTAATAGCGTTATAAATAGTAAAGTAGCTAAGTCCTTGTCAATACTCAAAGGCTCTCGCTGAGCAGTGCTATTACTTAAATGCTCTGTCTTAATAAGCTTATTCAAATGAAGCATAATATCCTTAACCACTTGACCAGTACAAGTCGCATTAACATCTACCCAGTTTAAATCAGCGTAGAGTGGATTAGAGAGATGATGATCAACATTACAGGTTAACTTAGCCTTCTGCCAGATTAGTCCAGCTGAGCCAAGCCTTTGCACTGAACCGCAATCACAACTAAAACTAATATCATATTCCTCTAGAAGCTGCTCCCTGTCGACATCCTTCATCGAACATAAAACTTTTTCTTGGTCTGGAAAAAATTTATAAAAAGACGGCACTTCATCGTGCATTACTCTATGAACAGTTTCTAAACCGAAGCTCTCTAATATTCTAGCTAAAGCAAGCATAGAAGCAAGAGTGTCACCATCTGGATTCACATGAGCTGTTACTACTGCTGTCTTAGCATTTTTTATAGCAGTAACTATATTCTCCGAATCTATAGATTTTTTTTCGGAAAGAAGAAAGTTTTCAGACATTAGACTGATTCTAGCAATTAAGCCTCAGCAATAAGCCCGAAGCTAGCAATTAAAAGCAAAGTAATAAAAAATATCACATAGAAAATAAAATTTTCCATTAGGATATTTACGTTATCTTTCGTTTTAGCCATTTTAGTTACCCTTCTGTTCCTCGACTAACTGCTCAGCGACATAGCCTTTAAAATCCTCTACCCTCGCTTTAAAATCATCTACTTGAACCTCAGACATCCACAGTCCTTTAAGCCTTCTTTTTGGAACAGTTTTTTTAATCATCGGCGGTCTCTGTCCGAGTAACCTTTCTCTACAGAATTTATTACCTTCTCTAAAATGACAGTCACCAATCTGACAACCCATCGCAATAACACCATCAGCACCAGCATTAAAAGCAGCTTCTATCATACGTGGCTGAATCATGCCACTACATGGGACTTGAATCACATCACAGTTAGAAACACCGTTAAGCTTAGTAGCGCTAAGTTCGCCTTCAAGATTAACGCTGCGAGCACAGGCTATAACTGCTACTTTAACCTCATCTCGGGTTTTAAGTTTATTTTCTGATTGAGTTTCTGCTTGAGTCATTTTTATATCCTTAATTATGCATGAATAATGAATTTAGTTTATTAACTAAGACTGGAGGGCGATTCTAATATCGTCGATTACCTGTGGTGACCTATAGTTTGGTAATTCTATAGCATCAAAGTTACAAGCACCCACACAGAGACCACATTCTGCGCATCTATCATCAATAACCACAGCTATTTCCTTATACTTACTACCATCATTTCTAGGAGCCATATAAATAGCCTCGTAAGGACAGTCTATAGAACAGAGTCTACAGCCAACACAGTGATCTTTAGACACCGAAGCTGGTTCCTTATCATGGTTCCTAACGAAATTAGGCAATAGGGTAACTAAAATTACACCAACTATTAAAACTAGCCATGCACCAATATTTCCAACAGTATCAATCAGCGGGAATAGCCACAGATAAAACCAGTCAATATCAAAATATGATGGCTCCACGGTAAACTTCGCTTCTGGACCAGAAATCGCAGGGAATAAACCCGCAAAAAGCAGTATGATACCAGAAATTAATGAACCTATAGCCCAAGTAACATTTACTACAGGGCGAGAAATTCTCATATAATGAACCCACAGTAAAACCAATAAGGCAAATGAGGTACCAGTATGCAAGAAGAATGACATGCTCATCGTGTAGTTAGAAATTACCTCACCATTTAAAAAAGCACTCGCTAAAGAAGTACCAATAAAAGGTAACGATCCTAAAAGATCAGTAGTTTTAGTTACTATAATAAATGATCTTTCGTCCCAGACTAGAATGTAGCCAGAAATACCGATAATAAGCATGAATACAGAGAGTGCCACCCCAGAATACCAAGCTATGAGCCTATATTCTCTATACCTGTCAGTAAAATAGACTCTCAAAGCGTGAAGTATAACAGTAAGCAACATCGCATCAGCAGCGTACCTATGTATTCCTCTAATTACGTCTCCATAAGGTAATTTATTAGTAATATATTCGACAGACTGATAAGCCGCTTCTAAAGTCGGAGTGTAATAAGCAAAGAGCAAAAGTCCAGAGAGAAAAAGCATCCACATGCAGAAATTCGGCATAGCACCGTGATAATAAAGTAAGTTCTGCTCCGAACTAAAGACTTTATTTAAAATGTCTTCTATTCTTAGTATTACCTTTTGACCACTTCTGACAAAACTAGTTAGCATAATAAAATTCCTTATGGTTTAGCAACTGTAACCTCGTATTCCTCTACTGGTCTTCTATTACCAATAACGATAGCAAAGAAAGTACTAGTCAAAGCCACTCCTAAACAAATCGAATAACCAAGAGTAGAAACTTTTCTTGGTGTATCAGCATCTATAGTGATTCCAGCAAACTCTAAAATAGAATTTATAATTTTTAGATTATTTCTAGTGCCTTCATCAAAGAAACTCTGATCAGCACCAATAAGCTCAAAGTAGCCCATCAATCCAAACATGATACCAAAAAGACCTAAATTTAAAACTGCAACAGCAAGTGCTATCAGGAATCCAAGGTCATTTTTACCAATCGAATTTTTAGTCATGCTAATTTTTAGCTCCTTTATTCAAGAACATATAAAGCTTTTCATAAGGTGCAAAGCTCACACGCAGATTATTCTTATCTTTTTCTTCTGAGTAGATTTTATAAGTCATAAATAACATCGATAAAAAGAAAGTAATCACACTAAAAATAATCACTAAAACACCCTGAGAATCCTGCTTTGCAAGAAAGTAATTATGAGCTCCAAAAAATTGAGAAAGAGCAACAATACCAAGCACAAAAACCAACCAATAAAGCATTGAAAATTTAGGTTTAGATTTTTTTTGAATAATTTCAGGCATTAACGGGAACCCCCTCTGCTAAAGAATCTGAAGATGTTTCCTTTTTCGGTAAGAATTTCTCTATATAAAGAACTGCGATAAGTAAGGCAGCAAAACCACCATAAAATATCCACATACGTCCCCAAGGTCCATCTTTTAAGAATGTAGTATCCAATAATCCACCTAAAGGCAAACCAAAATAAGGCTGAGTATGAATCCTTAATAAATAAAGACCTAGGAAAATACAAAATGTAAGCAATAGTTTCCAGTAATTATTGCCGCGCTGTAAGCAAGAAAAATAAATACCAAAAGCCACAATGATCACACTACCAGCCACCCAGAAAGGCGGGTCAGTATTGATATTGGCAATATTTAAAATGATCAACACTGAAAAGACAACAAAATTAAGAAATCCCATTATCGTAATAGACATTATGATCGGTCTTTTAGTTATATGAGTTTCCTTACTGGTATCAAAGAAAGGCAAGAAAAGAACTGTCGCTGGAATTAACATCGTAACGAAAGTCGCTAAAACAGGTTCTATATACTTATACATTTGGTAAAGAGCAAGAAAATACCAATCAGAAAGTATCGGTAAAGGAGTAACAGCAGCATCAGCCCTAGAACCCATCTCCGCAGGGAACACAGTCGCAGCGATAGCTACCATTGCGATAACCATAAAACCTTCTGTCCAAGGTATATTAAATCTCTTTTTCTTATTACTATAAAAATAAAGCTCAACCACTATAAGACCAAGAGTCGATAATGCCATATGCATTGAGTAGAACCTAGTAATAGTAGCCTGTCCGATCGCACTACCACCAAGAAGTATCTGCTGAGTAGTCATACCAACATTAAAATTAATGTACTGGTTTAAAAGCTTCATATCAAGCAGGATTCCACCACCTTGCTCAACAGGTAATCTCGGTAAGCTAGACGGAACACCCCATTCTATAAGCTTATTAACCACAGTAGCCCCCAAGAAAGCCAAATTAAGACCAAACTGATCCATATAACCAGGGAAAGTCGCAAATACTTTAGTCGCCCAAAAAGCTCTCTGATTCCAGATTAAAAGATATCCAGAGAGACCTGAGTAAAAGCCCAAGAGTAATAAAAAGAAACAGATCCAGAGATTAAGTTCACGATTACCTTTATAATCAGCACAGATAAACATTCTATAAAGCTTCATAGTGCAAATGGTAATAAAGGCATCTGCCGCATATTTATGCATGCCTCTAATCAACCAACCAAAAGGAACTTCAGCTTGGATTCTGATAATACTATCGTAAGCCTGCTCAGTAGTAGGAATATAGACGCCTATCAATAGAACACCTGTTAGTATGGTTAACATCCAAGTAAGCCACTGTACTGGTCCTAATTTATACCAAACGTTCTCTACATACTTATCTTTATAAGTTTCATCAAAAAAATCGATATTCTTTAATTTATCCTGAGCAAATTTTTTAATCTGCTCAACGGAAGGAAGCTTAGACAATATATCAGTAAGTGTCATATTAAGAAATACCTCCAGACTCAAGGCTCTGTATCGCTAAAACACCATTATCCACACTGAAGTTAAACTTGAATGGTGATCTAGGAGCTGGTCCTGAAACTACTTTACCTTTGCCTTTAGTGTCTTCCTGCATCGGATCATAAACTGAAAGATGACAAGGACAAGCAAAGACTTTCTGCCCAGAACTAGGAATATAGTTGTAACCCTTAGCCACTTCCGATTCCTCTGGGACGAAATTAAAAACACAACCCAAATGAGGACAGACTCTTGAAAAAACTACGAACTTAGGTTTTCCATCAGCCTCATTAACAGGCAATCTAACCGCTGCTCCTGGAATAGTTTTAATCTGATTACCAACAGAAGTATACTCCCTATTGGCTTCCTGAAACATAAAATACTTAAATGACCAAGGAGTAGGAAAATCTGTTACAGGAAAGCTCACTATAGAAACAGCTTGTGGCTTATCTGGTGTTTTAAAAACTTCTAAAGTTGCCATAGGACCAGAACTTGGTTTTAAATATCTTACAAAAGGTGAAAGTAATACAGAGGTGACTACTCCAACTACCGGAATAGAAAGTAAAACTTTTATCAGATCACGTTTCTCAAATTTCATGTCCATATTAAAATTCCTTATTTGCCTTTCCCAATTGATTTCTCATAATCTTTTAGTTTCTGTCTACCTATTTCAAGTCTATCAATTTCTTGAGAGAAACCAAACTGTCTTACATAAGTAACTAATTTCCAAATCATCTCATCATCAAATTTATAATTCTGATTAAAATCAACTCTGTTTTTCCAAGCAGGCATAGCTGTCCATGGAATGCCATGGGTAAGTTCTTTATGTAATCTGTTATCAGACCTCGTATATAAACGCTGAAACATATTAAAATTTGCAGGCATTGGATTTAAAGATTTATGTAAAGGACCATCACCATGACCTCTAGTACCATGACAAACCGCACAGTTTCCACCAAAAATAGCATTCATCTTAGCAAGCTCATCTGAATTTAAAGGGTAATAACCTAAAACCCCAGCTCTGACATACATTAAAGCATCCCAAATTTCATCACGTGATAATTTATTTTTAAAAGCTGGCATACCCTTAGCATTACCATTCTTAATTATGATGTATTGTTCTTCTGGAGACTTCGATCTTAACTGATCTTTAGTTAAAACTTCATTTGGCTCACTACCATGACACATCGCACAGTGCATTTTATAAACCTCTTTACCAGAGACAATAGAGGGCTGATGTGAAGGAAATTCATTTGCTGGAATTTTAGGCTGCCATTTTTTAATAGTACTGCTCACTAATTCTTCTTTCTCGTAGGGTACCGCTGCAAAAGCAGAAGAAGATAAGGTGGAGGCAAACAGAAGAGTGATTATGAAACAGAGAGCTAAATTTTTACTTAACATATAAAAGTTCCTTAAAATTAATACCCGTAAAAAGGAATCCAACTGATAGCACACCATATAATAACCATCACATAGAGTACTATCAAAAATAAAGGAGGCTTATTATGACCAACTTTATATTCCTGAGTCGGTTGAGCTCCTTGAACAGATAGACCAGTAGGTACTCCATAAGCTATAGGTGACATTTCGTCATTAGGGTTGTTTTCTGTCATTATCTTTCTCCTAGCAATCCAGCATTTCAAGCTTAGCATCCTCTTGATTAGTAAATTCCCCACTCTGGAAACCAAAATAGGCAAACATTGCAGCAACTGCAAAAAAAGCTATGCAAAGTACAGCAAATATGGCTAAAGCTTCCTTATTAAAAGTAAGCAATATCCAATCATTGAGCTGAATTAATAAATTAGTGAACACTAGCTGAACCTCCCGTATTTGCCTTAGCAGCACCTGAACTTAATTTTTCATAATTACTTACAATTCCAGCTGGAAGTGCTGACTGAGACTGCCAAGCCTCACTATCAATACTTTGATAAGGCTCAATGATAGGCTTTTCATCTTGAGGTAATGTCTTCAAGAAAGCAACTAAATACCACATCTGTTGAGGCTCTAATTTCAGTTTCCATCTTGGCATTCTTGTACCAGGTACACCTTCAGCCACTCTCCAATACCAAGTCTCATTTGAATACTTCTTATACTTCGGATCTGAAAAATTAGCAGGCTTCTTAGCCATAGCTAAAGCATTAGGCCCATTCCCTAAACCATTTAAACCATGACACACAGCACAATTCTGTCTGTAAATACCAGCTCCAGCATTAGCAGCCGCCGCACTATCTACATTAGGCTTATGATGTTCAGAAGCCTTCCAAAAAGCTTCATCAGCCTCTGGGAAGTAAGCCTCATATATGTGACGGTTAGCTGGATCATCGAACCTCTTTCTTCCTAAGGTCTGTAAATAAGCAACTAAGTCCTTAAGCTCTTCATCACTTAAAAAACTAAATGAAGGCATTATAGAACCAGGGGTATAGAATCTTGGATCTTTAAGATGGGCTATATGCCATTCATCAGGTAGCTTCCCACCCTCATTACTCAAATCTGGACCAGTTCTAGAAGTTCCTAGTACATTCGGAGTTTCGTTAGCATAATCACCAGCACGCACTCTGCTACCAAAGTCTCTATCTTGCGGTCTTACAAACTGTGAGTGGCAATAAAAACAACCTTCTCTGGAGTAAATAGCTCGTCCTCTTCCTGCTTGATTAGGAACTGGTTTGCCAGTTTTAGAATCTCTTTTAATTGAGCCATCTTTATTTTTTTCAATATATTCAATCGCATATTCACTTGGCTTAGATTTAAGCGATGGTAGGTTCGGAATAGCAACTACGACCGTGTAAATCACAGCAAATGAAAAAGCCACGACTACTGCTGGTAGCAAATAGCCTTTAATTCCCTGTGGCTTTAAATCCTGTTTCTTATTATCTTCAGACATTTTAGTTAGAATCTCCTTCAATTGGAACAGCGACCTTAATCTCCAAAGCTGAAGAAATAGGCTGCTCACGTAAAGTCATATAAATATTATAAGCAAATAGACAGCTACTGAAGAACATCAAAGTGCCTCCAATGCTTCTCACAAGCCACATAGGCATTAAAGTTAATGACCACTGCGCAACAGGATAACCAAGAGCCCAACCAACTGACTGCTGAAGACCAGCTATAGTCAAAGCTAAGAAGAATAATGTGAAACCTATCAAAAGCAACCAGTAATGCCATTTCACCAATCTAACACTGTAGATTCTTTTTCCAGTGATTCTCTGAATTCCATAATAAAGTGCCCCAATTACAAAGAAAGTAAAAGTACCTAAGAGAGCAGCATGAGCATGACCCACAACCCACTGAGTAAAGTGAATGTACCAATTAATACCTCTTGTCGCTTGAAAAGGACCTTGTATACAGGTAATCAAATACCAAAAAGCACCTGTCAAAACAAACCTAATAGGCATATTAGTAGTAAGCATCCACCAGCTACCCTTCATAGTCATATAAAAATTAACTAATACAGATATAACCGGAATTACTAATGCTGCTGAAAATATTACAGCTAAAGCCTTTAGCCATTCTGGCACTGGTGATTGAAGTAAATGGTGCGTACCAGTCGGCGCATAGAAAAAAGCGATAGTCCAAAAACCAAACATAGACAGGCTATGACTCCATATTGGCTTACCACTCATTTTAGGAAGCATATAATAAGCGATACCAACACCAAGTACTGTAAACCACATACCAAGGATGTTATGACCATAGAACCAGTTTAGGATACCGTCATTAAGACCATCCATGGCAACAAAAGTTCTATTACCCACTATAAAAATTATAGGCATCCAAAAGAAAGCACCCATTATGTACCAAACCGATACATAAAGTTTTTTAACTTTCCTAGTTAAAAGCGTTCTGAAAAGATTATAAGAAACAGAGCCTAAAGCTATAACGATAAGAATATCTATAGGTTCTCTATACTCAGCATATTCTCTAGCTTCTGTATAACCATTAGCTAATGTTATAAAACCTACAGCAATAGCGATATTCCAGAGGTAACAGGAAAAATTGGCCAGCTTTTCTGAGAAAAGTTTAGTTTTACAAAGGGCTGGAATTATATATAAACACGCCCCAACATTAGCCATAGAGAGCCATCCAAAAGCTACAGTATTAACGTGAGCTGGTCTTAACCTAGTAAAAGATAACTGAGCTACACCTTTAGTTAAATCAGGAAAAGAAAACTCTAAAGCACCAAGCAAACCAGCTCCCATGCCGATAACGAGCCAAACAATGGCAGAAAGCATGAAAAACTTTGACGCACTTCCTTCTTCACTACTAAAAATTCTTCGGATCATAAACCTTTACCAGATCAATTCTAACAGCCTGATAAATTGTGTCCAGTAAAAAAACCTATTTTTTAATTTTTATCGGACTCAACTAAAGATACTAGACCAAATATAGGCAAAAATCAGCCGCATCAATACTAACACAAGCAAATGCCCAAGTTGGATTTAGCTTGAGCCTACTTCCTTAAGAATTTTTAAAGACCTGACTGTTGATTATCAGAGCGACCACCAAGTAAACGTAAATTACTAGCTACTACCACTGACTTATTCTGCTCTTGCCCAGAAGTCTTATCCACCCACGATTCAAAATCTATCTCACCTTCAATCGCAATCAGAGAACCTTTCTTAACAAACTCACCAGCTATCTCTGCCTGCCTGCCCCAGACTTTTATGTTAAACCAATCTGTCTCTTTGTTTTTAGTCGGTCTATTTACAGCTAATGAAAAATCTGCCACACAAGAACCAGATTCAAAATACCTTAACTCTGGATCACGCCCAGCTCTCCCTACAAGAATAATGTTATTAACTACTTTTTCTTTCTGCATGCTGCTTAATCCTAACAAATTCTAGAAAAAAATTTTGCTATAATCGTAGTTTACTATGGCTAACAAAATTGATGGAAAAGTATTAGGAATAGATTTAGGTACTACTAACTCTTGCGTGGCGGTTATGGAAGGTGGTCAAGCAACAGTAATACCCAATTCAGAAGGTGCGAGAACTACGCCATCCGTGGTTACTTTCGCTGAAGCGATTACAGTAGGACAAATCGCAAAACGCGGTCGTGTAATGAAACCTAAGCAGACCATATTCAGCTCTAAGAGACTTATTGGGCATAGCTGGAGTGAAGTAGAAGATGTAGTTAATCAACTTCCTTATGAAACAGTCAAGGGCAATAACAATTCAGTCAATATAAAAACTAACGGTAAAGAATATGCTCCTCAAGAAGTGGCTGCCGAAATTTTAAGAAAATTAAAAGAAGATGCTGAGGCTTATCTAGGACAACCTGTAAAATATGCCGTTATCACAGTACCTGCTTACTTTAACGACTCTCAAAGACAAGCCACTAAAGATGCTGGTAAAATAGCTGGACTTGAAGTTTTAAGGATTATTAATGAACCTACAGCAGCGGCTTTAGCTTATGGTTTAGATAAAAAATCTGATTCTACTATTTTAGTATTTGACTTAGGTGGCGGTACTTTTGATGTCAGCGTACTTGAGTTAGGTGATGGGGTCTTTGAAGTTAAAGCTACAGCTGGTGACTCTAGATTAGGTGGTGATGATTTCGACTTGATTTTAGTTGATTACATCGCAGCTGAATTTAAAAAAGAAAATGGTATAGATTTACGTAATGACCCACAAGCTTTACAGAGACTAATGGAAGCAGCGGAGAAAGTTAAGATAGAACTCTCTACTCTTACAGAAAGCTCTATAAATCTTCCTTTCATTACAGCTGACGCCAGTGGACCGAAACACTTAGAGATGAAAGTTTCTAGAGCAAAATTTGAAGCACTGTCTACAGCACTGTTTGATAAATTAAAAGGACCTTTAAATCAAGCTATTAGTGATGCTGGTATTAAATTATCTGATTTAGATGAAGTAGTTTTAGTCGGTGGTTCTACGCGAATTCCAGCAGTTAAAACTATAGTCAAGGATATTACCGGTAAAGAACCTAATCAGGGAGTAAATCCAGATGAAGTAGTAGCAGTAGGTGCTGCCATACAAGGTGGTGTTCTAGCTGGTGACGTTAAAGACATCGTCTTATTAGACGTTACTCCACTAAGCTTAGGTATAGAAACTCTTGGTGGCGTTATGACTAAGTTAATCGAAAGAAACACTACTATTCCTACGAAAAAATCTGAGACTTTCAGTACTGCAGAGGATAACCAAACTAGCGTAGATATTAAAATCTATCAAGGTGAGAGAACTAGAGCTAGTGAAAACAAACTTCTAGGTGACTTTAGGTTAAGCGATATCCCTGGTTCACCAAGAGGAGTTCCTAAGATAGAGGTTACTTTTGATATTGATGCGAATGGTATTCTAAATGTGTCTGCTAAAGATCAGAACTCTGGCAAAGAACAGAAAATATCTATCACAGCTACTACAAACCTATCTGAGAAAGATATAGAGAGAATGGTAAGAGAAGCCGAAGAAAGAAAGAAAGAGGATGAGGAATTTAAGCAATATTCTGAAGAAATCAATAAGGCTGATAGTATTCTTTATGGTGCTGAGAAGCTTATAGCGGATCATCAAGATAAACCTTACGCTGAGCAGATTAAAGCAGAAAAATCTAAATTAGAAGCTATAGCTAGTGAAACTCGTGAAGCGATTAAGAACAAAGCAGCCTTAGAAACTATCACCCAAAAATCAGTAGATTTACAAAATGCAATGATGGAATTTAATAAAGCAATAGCGCCTTTTGCCCAAGGTGATGCAGGTTCAACAGCTTCTGAGAATTCATCTGCTGATAACGCTTCTTCTCCTAATGACGATGTTATTGATGCTGAATTTAAAGCTAGCCAAGTAGACTAAGATTTATGCAGCTTATTTTAGGAATAATAAAATTCTTTCTACAGAAGACTTTGTCTTTTGTAATCGTCATAGGCTTAGCTTGGTTTGCTTGGAATATGTTCAGTCATCGTGAAGATAAGCAAAAGTTTATCGTTAGTTTCCCTAATGTAGCTGGGCTTTCACGTGGTGCTCCCATCTACATGAGAGGCGTAGAGGTAGGTAAAGTTATAAAAGTATTTCCACTTGCAAATGCAAATGGTGTCGCAGTTGAAGGCTTAGTCACTAAAAAAGGCTTATCTATAGATAACAAGAATGTAAATGCAAGAATCATCAATGATGTAGAACGTGGTGGTGGACAAGTATTAGAAATTACTAGCTGTGGAATGATTAACAGCGACTCCTCTCCAGATTCGGCAGCCTATATGACTAAATATGCTACCCGCCTCTTACTAGATTCTTTACAGATGACTAAAGACTTTGCGAACCAAACAGTAAATTATCTCAGTGGTAACGAAGCCGTTCAAACTAGAGAAAATATTATAGAATCTGCTCATGGGGCTGTTCGTAGTGTAGAGTATGGTTTCGTTAAAGATGATCTTAAAACTGGTATAAAAAAAATAAACAAAGATATTAAAAATCTAGAGATCAGGAAAGAAGAAGATCCAGAGAGTGCTAAAGCTGAAATGGCTGATCAAGTGAAGGCTTTGAGTAATACTTTGTCTAGCTTGAAGACTGTTTCTGATGTTTATAAGAAATAAGTGTTACTTGAAAACTAATGAAGAATAAATAGCTTAACCTAAAATTAAATATTTTGAAGCAAATATAGAATATGCTAGATTTTACTGTCGATTCAGCTTATACGGACAGATTATCATCTATAAATGAACGAAATGAACGTTTAAATAATATTAACACTACTAGCCGTATCCCCTATACCCGAGAAGCAACAACACAAGATACTCAAGATTTACAGCAAAAAATCTTAGAATTAAAAGTAGAGAACTTGAAACTCAAAGTAGAATCTCTCGAGTCAGCAGCTATTAAGAATGGAGATATACCAGATCCCTATAAATCTGAGATACAGGATACAGAAGTACAAAGCAAACCAGTACCATGCAATCAAGAAAATATAACGCAGCCACAAGATAAACTCGCAGAGCTTAATGCAGCAAAAGCTGAATTAGCTGCAGCAAAAGCTGAATTGGCAAGCCCTTCAGGTGACAACTCGAATAAAAATATCAAAGAACTTCGCCAAAATTTGTTTGAATTAAATGTTGAGAACAAAGAGTTACAACGCAATGCTCTACTAGAAGAACAAGAGGCTTTATCGGCTGCGACTCCAGCTACAACTCCTATTCCTTGCAATCAAAATCCAGTAAATCCACGAGAAAATGAATTAAAGATTGAACTTGCAGCAGCAGAAAAAGAACTTAAAGCCGCTCAAAATCTACTAGAGGGGGCTAACTCTGCTGGTAATGCACCTCAATTTGTATCCAAAAACTATGTTAAATTACTGAGTGGCATTGCTAGTGAAAGTATTAATGATAGTAAAGAATATAGGAAAGAACAGCTAGAAACTAAGATAGAAAAGCTTGAGGCTAATTTGGACAACAGACCATCAAATCCACAACCATGCTTAAATCAGCAAAATAATGATTATTCAAACACAGAAAAAATGCTTGCTGAAGCAAAAGCTGAATTAGCAACCATCAAAAACTAATTTTTTCCTAAATTAATTATAAGATATCAATAAATGACAAATTCTGATAAGACTTCACTTTTGAGTATATACGCAACAAAGCCCTTGGTTAAGAAAGCTTTATTGGAAGCTTATGAAATAGAGCAAAAGATGTTACAAGGCATTGAAGTACGGGAGGGCAGCATTTTAAAGGCTAAAATAAATACGGAAACTGGTTTCTGGGAAATGGAATTAAATGTTGATCATGGAAAAGTATTCTATAAATTTTCTGATTTAAAGATGACACTTTTAGAAATGACTACTATTCCAGATAAGAAATACCTGAAAAATAAAGATATCTACTCTAATGAAGAAATTGAGCTTCTCCTAAATACTGATCTAAGCAGAGCTTACTATGTAGACCTATTAGATATTAGTTCAGTAAAAGATTTGAAAGCTAATGTTCAAGATGATTTTGTCCTTAAAAATACTCGTTTCGATGAAAAGTATAATGCCGCAAATCAAATAATTTTAAATTTTAAAATATGGCGTAAATATTTTATGAATTACACAAATAACTTTAGTTTTTTATGGGAAGGTTCTGATTTTAAATCAGCTTCTGACCTGTGTTTCGAGATGAAAAAATTATCTCTACTATAACTTGAATTACTCCACAGTCACAGACTTAGCTAAATTCCTCGGCTGATCCACATCTTTACCTAAGTTTTCAGCGATAAAGTATGCAAGGAACTGTAATGGAATAGTCGCTAGGATTGGGCTGAAGAGCTGATCTATATCTGGAATACGCATCACAAGGTCGAATTCTTCGACATGGTCTTGGTTCGAATCAGTCGTTAACAGAATGCTCGGTGATTTTCTCGTCTTCGCTTCAAGTGCGTTATGGATAATCTTTTCATAAATTATCTGCTCATCAGGGTAAATACTCGGTATCGCAATGCTAATCACTGGCACATTTTCATCAAGAATAGCAATAGGACCATGTTTCAGCTCACCACTAGGATAGGCACTCGCATGAGCATAGCTAAGCTCTTTTAATTTCAAAGCCCCTTCCATCGCAGTAGTATGATTAATGCCACGACTTAAAAAAATAAAATCTCTATAGCCTGCAAAGTTCACTGCTGCTGCTTTATAGTGATTCGCACGGTTTAGCATCTGATCTAAAAGCACTGGTAAAGTCTTGAGATTATGTAAAATATCAGTGAAGAACTCTCTACTAATAGCCTTTCTTGCAGTCGCTATCTGCAAAGCTAATAAATAATGAGCTAAAAGCTGAGAAGTATAAGCCTTAGTCGAAGCTACTGATATCTCTAAGTCAGCTGGAGTGATATAAGTATTAGCACCACAGAGATTATTTATCGCGGAAGCTGGTCTATTAGTGATAGCAAGAAGCCTAGCTCCAACAGCTTTTGCTTTCTGTAAAGCAAGTATAGTATCCGCTGTTTCACCAGATTGGCTTACACCTATCACTAAATCCCTTTCACCGATTAGCTTATGCTGAAAATTAAATTCGCTAGCTACTATAACATCTACTGGCAAACTGCACCATGAACCTAATACATATTTAAGCACTTGAGCTGAATGATAAGCTGAACCACAGGCTATACAGTAAATCTTCTCTATCTCATTAATATTAAAGTCAAGCAATTTAAAATTCTCATAGGTACTGTCTTCTATAAGACTAAGCATCTTAGATAAAACAGTCGGTTGTTCATTAATTTCTTTTAGTAAAAAATGCTTATAGCCTTTTTTATCCATTAAAGAATCGTTTTTCTTTAAAACCTCTATCACTGGCTTAATCAGATTTCCTTCGAAATCCTGAATATCAATAGTATTCTTACTAATCACCGCAAATTCACGATCAGCAAGGCGAATAATACTATCTGTAAACTGTAAAACCGTGTCGCTGTCACTCGCTGCGAAGTTTTCTAACTGTCCAACCCCTATGACTAAAGGAGATTCATGCTTAGCTAAAAGAATTCTTTTGGCAGGCTGAGTACTATTAGGACTCACAAGCTCATTTAATAAAATAGCTAAAGCATAACTGCCTTCTAATCTAGAAGAGAGCAAACGCATAGCTAAAAAATCTTCATATTCACCCTTAGCAATTAAATCTTTACGAATATATGAAAAGAGATTCGCTATAACCTCAGTGTCAGTATCACTTTTAAAAGTGTAGCCCTTATAAATAAGCTCTTTTTTTAATTTAATGTAGTTACGAATGATGCCGTTATGTACCACCGCGATAGTTCCATCGCTATCCATATGTGGGTGAGCATTTATATCACTAGGCTCACCATGAGTCGCCCAGCGAGTATGCCCAATACCACAAATACTCTGATCTAATTTCTCTCTTTCCTCATCAGATAAGGTACTCAAAGATTTTTCAAGGTCTAAAATTTTACCCTTATTTTTATATACTGAAAGAGTATCGTTTAGCAGAGCGATTCCAGAGGAATCATAGCCCCTATATTCTAGACTCTTTAAACCCTGTAATAATAAACGAGTAGCCTTAGGCTCTTCACCAACATAGGAAACGATACCGCACATTTAGATTTAATTATACTAGAGACTAATGCAGAACTTTTCAAGATGCAATTTAACTCTTATGAGTTCACTCATAAATTAAGCTAAAAACACCTCCCCAGCTAGCACAGTAACAGCCTCACCAATTAATTCAGCTTTTAGTTCCCTTAATTTATAAGACTGCTCGCCAGTTTCAATTTCTACATTTTCGCTTTCCTTCTCTGCAAAAACCTTTCACTGATAACTTTTCACCAAAAGCCTTTAAACGGCTGTAATTATAATGAACCTTATTTAAAGCCTTTAAATTTTTAACAGGTAAAAAGCTTCTATCGTAAAACTATATTCACCATCTTTATCCATAGCGAATTTAGCTTCCTCAGCTAAAGCATGCACAGCTGCCACGGTCGCATGACCACAGAATAAAACCTCTCTTTCAGTAGTAAACCAGCGAATCCTAAAATCAGCTTTATCACTAGGCAAGACAAAAGCAGTCTCAGAAAGGTTCATTTCATTTGCGATAGCTAGCATCTGAGCATCACTTAGAGAGCTAGCTTCGGTGACTACTCCCGCGGGATTACCAGTGAAAGGCTTATCGGTAAAGGCGTCTATTTGTTTGATCTTTATGGTTGTTCGCATCTTTGTTTGATTTTAGCAGGGTGAATTATTCCTTATTAGTTTTCTCTCGCTACCCAAACAGTTTATCGTCACATTTTTTTTAAGCTTAGTTATATAAGGGTTTTTTTAAGTTTCATCTTTTTTAAGCCATATTCTTCTCTCATAATTAATATCCTCCATGAACTATATTTTCAAAATCTAATCTTTCTTGCAGACTTGCTTTTAGTGATCAGGGTCATCAGTGATTTTCGCCAAGGGATCGTAAAAAACCGTTATTGCTTCATCGAAGCTAACTTTATGCTTTTTTAGATTTGATTTGGCTTTTTCACTGTCCCAGATAAATTCCATAAAACTTTACAATATATTGCAAATGTACTTATATGATACCCTTAAGCAATGCGCTGATCCTTGTATCTATAATCTTTCTATCTGATTACCCATTAAGCCGCCCCTAATTTAATTTTATTTAGAGTAAGGGGTTTGAAGTAATTAACGGAGACATAGAGGAAGCGATCTAAAATTGCTCTTAGATCAAACCTTCTATTGAAGCGATATTGAAATTTAGCAAAATATTTATTGAGATATTTATCAGAGACATCATGGTGCGTGCCTCTTAAGAAGTTTTTAAGATTACTTATTAGTGTATTAATGGCATTGAATTTTTTGAAATTCTTTTTTTGCACCTCTTTATTCTCGTTATTCATAACGGTTTTAGAGTGATCATAATTTTCATT
>JBJTTW010000246.1:0-1663 GCA_046080385.1 bacterium | reverse complement strand
GCTTTAGCCTCTTTTTTTGGTTAACGGAAAATTACTCAAGAAGGTTATCATGGTTTATAAGATAGAATTCTCAAAAATAATTCCATGCGACTCTGCTTATTTATATAACTGGCATAATATGCCTAGAGCTTTAGAAAGATTAGTACCCCACTGGGAAAAGGTTAATATTAAGACTCATCCTGAATTCCTTTTTGATAATGCACCTGTCGAGCTTGATCTGAAGCTAGGCCCTTTAACTCTCCCTTGGAATCTCAGAATACATGATGTTATTCCAAGCAAACAATTTAAAGACTCACAGATTCAGGGGCCTTTTAAATCTTGGACTCATCTTCATGAAATGCAGGCAATCAATGATAGACACTCTCTTTTAGTAGAGAATATTTCTTTTGAGTTGCCGATTAATGATCCTTTTTTCTCCAAGTCATATACAATGAAGAAATTAAAGAAACTTTTTAATTTTCGTTTACAGGTTATTAGTAACGATATTCAGAAACATTATAAATACAAGGATAAAGCAACAATGAAAATACTTATAACAGGTGCTAGTGGCTTAGTGGGAGACGCTTTAGTTAAATTCTTAAGCTCTGGTGGACATCAGGTTTTTAAATTAACTAGAGATGATGTTACTGAAAATAATCAGATATACTGGCATCCATCAGAATCATCTTCTGATCCAGGATTCGTTGATACAGCAGCCCTTGAAGGCTTTGATGCGGTAGTTCATCTTGCTGGAGAAAATATAGCAAATGGACGCTGGACTAAAGAACAGAAACAGAAAATTTATGATTCTAGAGTTTCAGGAACTAAGTTTCTTGTAGATCAGTTATTAAAATTAAATAATCCCCCAAAAGTTTTAATTTCTGCCTCTGCAACTGGGTTTTATGGTCATAGTGATGTCGAAAATTTTAATGAAAATTCACAAGCTGGCTCAGGTTTTCTGTCAGAGACCTGCTTAGCTTGGGAGAAGGAGTCTAAAAGAGCAGAAGAGAAGGGTATCAGAGTCGTTAACACTAGGTTCGGAATAGTTTTAGATCCAAAAGCTGGAGCCTTAGGTAAAATGCTGCCTTTATTCTCCTTAGGTGGCGGTGGCATACTTGGCAGCGGAAAGCAGTGGATGAGCTGGGTTGCATTAGATGATGTTATCGGCGCTATTCACCACAGTTTAATGAATGATAATATTTCAGGAGCCGTGAATGTAGTTAGCCCAGAACCAGTTACCAATGCTGAATTCACTAAAACTCTCGCTAAGGTATTAAATAGACCTGCGCTCTTTCCAGCTCCAGCACTAGCTTTAAGATTAGTCTTAGGAGAAATGGCTGATGCACTTTTACTTTCTAGCACTAAAGTAGAGCCTAATGTTTTAAAAGATACTAACTATGAATTCAGTTTTGCAAGCTTGGAATCAGCTCTAAGGCATATGCTTGGCAAGTGAGATGAGTTTTAATTTATTTATAATCTTTCAAAGATGATTGAAGTTTTAGATTAAGCTTTAATGTCTTATGTAGAATTATTGGCATGGGTCGCAGGGCTGTCTCATTCTAAAAATCACGAGATTTTAGGAAATTTTTGAAAGATAATTTGTTCTCTAAAGTCATCATTCCATCCAGAGACCTGTCTTTTGCCGATGAGGTTGTATTTAGAGCCATCAAGTTTAATGAGATTA
>JBJTTW010000245.1:0-11940 GCA_046080385.1 bacterium | reverse complement strand
GCTGAAAAATGCTGTTTCTAGCATTTTTCGACCCCGACCGAGGTATAAAACCTAGCTCGGGGAGCGGATCCTTAATCTCTTTACCTGACAGTCCGTGATGAAAAATTTCATTTTTCATCACTTCCTTAAGCCCAAATACTTAAAGAAACTGGGAAATGAGGTGTTCACGAATTCGCTTTTTAATATTTCTACAGGTTTAGCTGAATGTAAGCCAGCTATAGCTGAGCTCATGGCAATACGATGATCTCCCTTACTATCTATAACTGTTATCGAAGTATCACCTCCAGGGAACTCTCTTCCCGCAAGACCTTCTATGATCATGCCATCATCAGTTTCTTCGACATTTACGCCAAGCTGTTTAAGCATACTCACGGTAGTAGCTATCCTGTTAGATTCTTTAACTTTAAGCTCTTCAGCGTTTTTAATTACAGTAGTGCCTTGCGCTTGAGCAGCAAGAACTGCAATAACTGGAATCTCATCAATAAGGCGAGGAATAATATCTCCGCTTATCTCACATGCTTTTATATTAGAGCTTTTTACTATGATGTCTGCGATAGGTTCTTTACCCTCTTCGCGAAGATTATAAATACTAAAATCGACGTTCATCATCGTTAATACATCAATAATGCCAGTGCGGGTAGGGTTTATGCCGACATTTAATAGTTCGACTTCAGCATCCTCTACTATCGCTGCCGCGACCATAAAGAAACTAGCACTTGATATGTCACCTGGTACTTTTACTCTCTGTGCTTGCAGTGGCTTTTCTGGTCTTCTGATGCTTACTTCTAGGCTGCCGTGATGATAAGAGATGGGGGACTGGAAATAATCAAGCATTCGTTCAGAATGATCTCTGGATTTCTCTGGCTCAATGATAGTGGTTACACCATCGGCATTTAAACCAGCTAGTAATAGAGAAGATTTTACTTGGGCGGATGAAACAGGTGACTTATAGCTAATACCTTTTAAAGTAGATGTGCCGTGAATGATAAGCGGGGCCTTGCCTTCAGAAGACTCTATATTCGCGCCCATTAAAGACAGTGGATCTATAACTCTTTTCATCGGTCTAGAGCTGAGTGATTCATCACCAGTGAGAACTGACTTAAAATTAAGTCCAGAGAACAACCCAGCAAGTAAACGCATTCCAGTTCCAGAATTACCTAAATAAATATCATTAGCTGGAGCTCTTAAAAACTCCACGCCTTTTCCCTGAATTTTCACAATCGGATTCTCGGGGTCATGGAAATTAGTTTCTATTTCGACGCCTAAACTTTCAAAAGCTTTTTGGGTGCATATACAATCTTCGCCATTTAAAAAATTAGTTATTTCTGTCTTTCCCTTAGCGATAGAGCCAAGAATAATAGAGCGATGTGAAATCGATTTATCACCAGGAATCTTTAAGGTTTTTTTAAAAGTTTTTTGTTTATGAATTATAGGATTGGACATTAGAAGCTCAATTATAGCGAAGAAAGCTTAGTCTTCAAATAGCTTTCAGAACTTCATCTTTCCAAGCAGCAAAATGATCTTGAAAATCAGTATCCAAATCTTTTCTAGCTAAAAATCTAATAGCACCAAGTCTTTCTAAATGACCATCTAGTCTGCGGCCGCAGCCACAGAAATCTACATAGCTTTTATCTCCTAGAGCTAGAACGTGAAAACGTAATTTATCTAACTTAACTTCATCTTCTTCTGCCGTATAAAGGGTTTCACAGAATTTTTCTGCATCTGCTGGTGCATCACCATCTCCCCAAGTAGAAATAACTACTACGCAATTTTCGATAGATTTTAAATCTGTAATATTTTTTTGGGAAGCTGCTGCTAATTCCACATCGTGTCCTTTAGCTTTAGCGGCTTTCGCAAATTCATCTGCGAGTGACTCGGAATTACCAGTCTCGGTGCCGTATAGAACAGTGATTTTTTTACCCATAAGCTAAATTATATCAGTCTCTGAAATTAGGTATTTAATCTATTCTTAAAAGACTCCTTGATTCATCGTTGGGAAAGACTCCTTGATTCATCGTCGGGGTCGAAAAATGCCTTTAAGCATTCTTCAGTGGATTCTTAAATCGTCGGATCAAAAATATTATTGCTGCTACTTGATTGTGTAGAACTTTTTTGCGTGTTTTTTTTAAGCTTCTGGCTGAGAGCCTCTTTAATTAGAAGGCGGATTTTTACGCATTCAGGGTGATCTAATTTTCGTGGATGCTCTGCTTTTAGCTGAATATCTAAAACTTTTTCACTGTTAACATTCATGACCACTATTCTACTTGCAAGTAACAGAGCCTCATCTACACTATGTGTGACAAATAATATAGTCTGCTGAAGTTCTGTCCAGATTTTAATTAATTCGTTCTGTAGATTCCTGCGTGACCAATCATCTAAGGCTCCAAGAGGCTCATCTAATAAAAGAATTTCAGGGCGCACGGCTAAAGCTCTAGCTATGGCCACTCTCTGCTGCATGCCACCAGAAAGCTCATGAATTCGTGCCCGAGAGTGTTCTACTAAATCGACTAACTCAAGATAGCGAATGGCTTGCATAAAACATTCTTGGCGATTAGGAATACTCTTTTTTAAGCCGAAGCTGACATTTTCGATTACATTTAGCCACGGGAATAATGCATAATCCTGAAAAACTATGGCTCTTTTAATATCTGGCTTTAAAATTTTTTCACCATTAAGTAAAACTGAGCCAGTGTAGCTTTTCTCAAAGCCAGCTAGAATATTTAGAAGAGAACTTTTACCGCAACCAGAAGGACCTAGTATACAAATAAATTCTCCTTTATCTATAGATAGATCAAAATCATTAAAAAGATTTTTGGTAAAACCATTTGACTTGAATTTTAAATTTAATTTATCTATTTTTAGCATCTTCGTTTTAGTGCAAATGATTTCACCATTTCAGGTGTGTGAAGTTTATGAATAGTGATTCACGCTTTCCTCTAGTTTTCTGAATAAAATATTATCGGCGACGTAGCCAATTATGGCAATGATCAACATCATAGCAATTACTTCTGACATATCAGAGAGGCTTCTACCAAGCTCTAGGGTCTGACCTAGACCAGCGCCGTTAATGAACAGCTCTCCAGCTATTAACGCTCGCCAAGCGAATGCCCAGCTAAGTCTTAAACTACTAATTAACTGAGGTAATATTGCTGGAATTATAATACGTTTATAGAGATCAAAGGATTCGCATCCCAGCGAGCGTCCAGCTAGTATTAATTTAGGAGGAATGTTCTTGATAGCGTTTTGCACGCCAAGTGAGCATGGTATAAAAGCTTCTAAGATAACTATAAATAATACAGCTGATTCAGAGATCCCAAACCAAAGCAGTGCTAAAGGAACCCAAGCTACGCTTGGAATTGATTGTAAAGCGGTCAGGCTCTCTCCGATACTATTGCTTAGCTGTTTGAAGCGTGAAATGGCTAAGCCTAAAAAGCTTCCTACGATAACTGCGGTGAAATAGCCTATGAGTACTCGTTTAGAGGACTGAAATAAAGCAGGGAAGTAGGCACCGTCTAAAAAACCTCTCTTAAGAGTATTTAATACCATTGAGGGACTCGGTAAAAGATACGGTGGATAAATTTCAATCTTACAAATTACGTACCAAAGTAGTAATAAGCTGAATAAAAAAATCACTCTCGTTTGAGGGCTTTTTTCTGATTTCTCAATCATGAATAGAAATTATATCGGTTTATTCTGTTTCTGATTAAGCTTAATTATGGAAATGCGCCCTCGATTAACGGTAGAGGTTATTTCGCCATAGGTGCAATTTTCCTCAAGTAAAGTTCTTATCGGGTTTTCTATATCTTGAGCATTAGAGCGTATTTGTGGTGGCATGGTTTTAAAATAATTTATTTTAGTCGCCATCTCCTCTTTAGTTTTATTAGTAAGGAGTGGGAGGTCACTTAATTTGCGCCTCTTAGAATTCTTATCTGAGCTGGGGTTCTTGCTATTGTTACCGTCTGCTTCGCTGTTTGTTGAATCCATTTTTTATCCAATGTTTTGTTAATTTATTCTTACGTCTTAATTATTAAATTAAATTTATATCTCTTTATTAACGGTTGATAACCTTTTACCCCTAAAATGGGCATAGAAAACTAAAGTTGATACAAATTTAACACTTATGTTAATGAAATTTTCTATAATATAATCTAAGTCAAAGTTTTATGGATAAGAGTCTCGAGCTTTCTGAAAGTCAAATTAAAGGTTTTATGAATCTACTTAAGGATTCAGAGGAAAAGGTTTTGTCTTTAATGGCTCAACAAGTTTCTAACATGAGTCCAGATTCATTAAAGATGATAGAAGATTTAGCACAGAAGTCTAATGATATAGACCTCTTAGATAACTGGTATCACGCTTCAAGATTGAGCTTGAAGTATATGATAGAAGACTGGAAAAGGCTTCATCGTGAAGATTTAGAGAGAGGTTTATTCTTGATATCAAGAATATATACGCCATATTTAAATGAGCAGAGATATGTTGAAATATTAGATTCTTATGCGAAGCGTGCAGCAGAGAAGCTTTCTGCTAAATCTACTAGTGATGAAGCTGTAGAAGCCATTAATAAAGTGCTATTTGCGGAAGAGAGATTCTCTGGTAATCAAGCTAACTATTATGATATTAGGAATAATTTTATTCACACCGTTATAGATACTAAGCTTGGTAACCCTATAGTTCTTTCATCTATCTATATGCTTGTGGCAAAGAGGCTCAAAGTGCCGGTGAATGGTATTGGTGCACCAGGGCATTTTATTGTTAAGTTTGCAGATCAGCTTATAGACCCGTTTTTCTCTGGTAGAAGAATTACGAAAGAAGAGTGTGTCATTAGAGCTCAAGAACTGAGTGTGTTTTGGCGTGATGAATATTTAGATCCTATCGAAGATTCTTTTATTATCGCTCGCTGTGTAAGAAATCTGATAGCTATTTATAAGCGTAATAATGAATTAGATAAAGCTTCTGATGTTTCTGAATTATTGAAACTGATTTAGGCTAACTATCCACTGTGGAAGCACATAACCGAATCTAGTAGATCTAGTTAGTATTTTCATGATTGGGCGATAGATTCTGATATCCTCAATGAGCCACAGGGAGCGCATTCTATTTTGGTTTAGTCTCGCCATTTCGAAATATGCCTCAGAGTCAGTTTTTGAATCATAGGCAAGTAAACCTAAGATCCTGTAAGCTTCTGCTAGTTCGTAAAAATCAAGAGTCTGAGGAAAAGCTATTTCACTAAACTTTTCTATAATATTTAGAGAAATTTTTCGTGCTTCTTGTCTTGCAGATTCTGTTTTAAGGAAATATAAATATTCAAGTCTGCTTGGAAAGTAGGGACTGCGGTTATCAATCTTACTTAGAAGTTCGTTATAAATAAATTCTCTGATTTCATGATTATTTAAGTCTAATTTATTTTCTCCATAAAATGCCTTCTTGAGTTCTATGTGAGCTTTCTCTATATTCGTGAGACCATAAGCTTTAGCTGCTTCAAAGTCTTGATCAAAGATAAGCAGAGATTTAAGATCGTTTCTGAATTTATCATTCTTGGGGAATTTTTTAGTGGCGTATTCGAGAAGTGGATAAACCCTCTTGATATCTCCGTAAGCTATAAGTGCAGTGGTGAAAGTTTCTAGATTCTCTTCATCATTGATTTTTAGGGAATCATATTTATTAAAATCATTAATTACTTCATCGAGATTGCCAGTGAGTAAGAGATCTAAATTTTTTTCTGCGGTATTTAATTTAGGCTTAGAAGCTTGAACTGTATAATTCATCTCGAATAAGCTAATGATAGAAAGCTCTACTGTAAAGAAGCAGATAATGGCTATAGAGAATCTACGGAGCTGGTTCATATTTTAAAGAGGTATTCTGCGTTCTGTGTTGTGATATTCATGATTTCAGTTTTGTCTAGATCTTTAATCTCCGAAAGCTGTTCTGCTACGTAGTTTACGTAACTAGGCTCGTTCCGTTTTCCTCTTTGAGCTTGTGGAGCGAGGAAAGGACAATCTGTTTCAACGAGAGTCTTTTCTAGAGGAATTACTTTAGCTACTTCTCTAAGTGATTTAGAGCTTTTAAAAGTGAGAATGCCAGACCAAGATATAAAGAAACCTAATTCTATACAGGCTAGTGCAAAATCCAGACTACCAGTGAAACAGTGAATAGTTCCATTACGATCAAATTTGGTATTCTTAAACTGTGATTTCAATATACTTAGTGTATCGCTTTCAGCATCACGTGTATGGATAATTAGGGGAAGCTGAAATTTCTTTGCTAGCTCAATCTGTCTATTGAAAATTTCTTGCTGTTTTTCTTGCTCTGCTTTAGTGGTGCAGTGATAATAATCAAGACCAGTTTCACCAATAGCTCTAATTTTATGGTCTGGCTTGGCTAACTCTTTATCTAAAATAGCGAATATTTCACTTTCTGATTCATCATCCCATGAATGAAATTCTGTTGGGTGTACACCTATGGCTATGTATAAATCACTAAAACCATTACCACTAAACTGCTTGCTGAGTTTTAGTAGAGTTTCTATTTCATTTACTCTACAGCAGGAGTGTAGTATCTTCCCTACGCCAGAGTTAAACGCTCTCTCCATAACCTCTTCACGGTCAGAATCATATTCATTAAAATTGATATGCGCATGAGTGTCTATGAGGATTGGAGTGGTCATTGTTTACTTGAAGTTGTCGTAATTACAATGACGTATTTTAGCAGTAAATTTTTTATGTTTATGCAATCTTTCTTCGATATTTTTTTTCTTCTTTTGAATTTTATCGACTATCAGCTTCCCACTCGCCCAGCTTTCTTTTATTTTTTCTTGGTTTTTTTTACTCATTTTATGAGTTTTATTCAACTGATTAATTTGGCTGATAATCACAGAACGAACAGCGAGCTTATCTAAGCACTCCTCCAAGTCTTCACTCTCTAAAGCTGAGCCTAACTCTCTATCCACATCTTCGAGTTCATCAATACCGTCATCAAGATCTTTAAATTTTCGCATTCTAATTCTTCCTCTTTAAATTTTTTTATCTACTCAATGATGAGACCGCAGCTTGTTGTTGTTGCATTCCAGCGTTCAATGAATCTAGTTTTGCATATTGTTTTTTTAACCTATCCTCATAGTCATCGACGCTCTTCTTTGCACGAACAAGGCTACTATCAAGTGTTTTTTGACGTGAATCAAAAGTGGTACTCATAGTTTGTATAATTCCAGTAGAACTATTAACATAAGTATCTAAAAGTGCATCAAGCTGTACTAGAACGCCACTAGAACCATTATCAAAAGGCCCTATTCCAGTACCTGTTTTACCGTAAAGTAATTTATTTACTGCATTTGGGTCTTGAGCTAAAGCTGTCGAGAATTTGCTGTCAAGACTATAACCAGAGAATTTATTATCAGCTGCATTTAAAGTACTCTTAAAACCTATATCCACTAAAGATTTATATCGATTTGAATCAGAAGAATCAAAGGCCGTGCCTAATAACGCTTTAATTGAGCTATCAAGTCTTTTTCCTAACTTATTTGTCATTCCTCTAGCGAAACTTAATGTATCGTTTATTTGTTTAAGGACGGCATCTAGGTTGTTTTTGTAAGTATTGCTGTCTTCTGAAATCGTTACCCTGACTGGGCTATTAGTTTCTGTTACTGCTTTTAACTCTAGGTTAATACCTGCAATAATCCCACTTACTGTATTGCTATTACTGACTAAGGTTGCACCATTATTTTGAGTGGAAATCTGAAACTCTGCATTATCGCCCAAATCCTCGTCATTCAAAGCAAGAACACTCAATATATTACTATTACTTGAGCTAAGTGGAATAGACAGTGCACCCGTTTGAGTGTTTTTTAAATTAAAAGTGCCATTTAAAGTATCATAGCTAGCTTTAACTTTGGTATCACCGTTATTGTTTATTTTTTGAATAAGTTGATCTATTGTATCTGTATTTGGATTAAATGTAATTTCTTTACCATTTATAGTTAAAGAAGTTCCTGTTACTCCTATGCTAGAGAGTAAAGCTGTTTTTTTGGGCGATGAAAGATTCTGTATACCAGTCACTGACCCTGCATTTATTCTTGCATTACTTAAGCCTAATGCAGAGAGTAGATTGCTAGTGTTTCCTGATGAACCCATGCTAGTAACTCCACTTAGGGAGACTTTTCCATTAGTGAAACTTGCTGCAACCCCTGAAAAATTATTATTGAGGAAATCTAAAATGTCTTGAAAGTCGGTATCTGTACCTAATGTCTCATCGCTTAAGTTAAAAATAGTCCCAATATTACTATCTATTGAGCTAGTGCTAATTGCACTTGCACCAGTGTTCTTATTAGTTAATGAGAATTTTCCAGTAGTAGTATTGTAAGCAGCTGTAACTCCGACATTAGTATTATTATTTATAGTCGTGATTAAAGAGCTTATGGTATCAGTGTTTGGGTTGAAGTTAATGTTAGTACCATTAATGGTAATCACTGTACCGTTTATACCAAGTGAGCTTAGAGTATCACTGTTTTTAGGTAGGTTTAATTTTTGGCTGCCAGTCACAGTCCCACTACTAATGGTGCTTAAGCCCAGTGCATTTAATAAATTACTGCTATCCGCGGAATTTCCAAGCGTAGT
The DNA here is from genome assembly GCA_046080385.1 of bacterium. Taxonomy (GTDB): domain Bacteria; phylum Cyanobacteriota; class Vampirovibrionia; order LMEP-6097; family LMEP-6097; genus LMEP-6097. The sequence continues at coordinate 3,331 of JBJTTW010000245.1, read as the reverse complement.
AATTCCAGTAAGTTTAATCGAACCATTTACTAGACTGGCTCCTACTCCAGTAAAGCTGTTAGTGAAGAAATTTAATACTGATTGAACATCAGTCAACCCAGAGGTACTAGCTGTTGTACCATTTATGGTGACCGAACCTTCTGTAATGCTAGTAACACCATTTAAATTCGCCTTAGATAAAAGATCGCTAGTGATTAAACCGTTGCTTATTTGACTAGCAGATCGTTTTACGGTGGCAGTTTCTGTAAGGTTGCTAAGTACTGCTGTTTGACCATTTATGGTGACTGAGCCTGAAACTAGGGTGTCTTTAAAGTTAACAGTCGAAAGATCAGATGCTCCAGTGACACCAGTGTTTAGATAGGTTGATGATTTCACTGAACTATTAGTTGCTAATTTAAGTACTTTTAAATCAAATGTTTGTGGGCTTGCTCTACCACTTACGCTTGCCGTAGCTTTATCTTTATTTGAGACATTCACTGAATTAGAAATTAAAGTTGATGCATCACTTGTTATGTTCTTAATGCTAAGAAGATTTTTTAATGTTGTTAATCTATCACGCAGAGTATTTACGCTAGTTCTCTCCGTATTTAATTGTGTTTTTTTTGTTTCAAGAGGTTTGACTTTGCTAGTTACTTCTAACTTGACTAATTGTGATACTATCCCTTGTGAGTCTAGATTAGAATTCATCCCAAGTAAACTTACGCTCATATCTCTTATTAACCAAGCTTGATTTTTTTCCTTATACTGAAAATCACTTGTTTTTGGATTTCACTCTAGGTCTATAGGGGGAATCGCTATAATGTATTGTTATGACTCTTAGTTCTCCACTGCGACATTTAGCCGTCATTATGGATGGTAATAGAAGGTGGGCTAAGGCAAGAGGCTTATTTAGTGTTGAAGGACATAGGCAGGGAGTTAAAACCTTAAAAGCTTTAGTGCAAGAGTGTTTAAGTCTGGGTGTTGATTATCTTACTGCCTATGCTTTTTCTTCTGAGAACTGGAAAAGAACGGCAAAAGAATTAGATTTTTTATTTGAGCTTTTAAAAGAGTCTGCTATTGATGAATTAAGCTCCCTGAATGAGCAGGGTGTGAGGGTAAAGTTTCTTGGTGATTTATCTGTGTTTAAAAATACTAGTCTTTTAGATGCTTTGATAAATTTAGAGAAAGCTACACAGTATAATAGTCGCCTTGTTTTTAATATTGCTCTTAATTATGGGGCGGTTGCGGAGCTTACCCGCGCAGTTAATGCGATCGCTGAATCTCTTTCAGAGGAAGAGATTCGGGGGTTAGATGAGAACTCTTTTAAAGAATATTTATATACAGCAGACATACCAGATCCAGATATTATTGTAAGGACAGGTGGTAAGCATAGGCTTAGTAATTATCTTTTATGGCAGGCTGCTTATTCTAAACTGATATTTACCGACACTCTTTGGCCTGATTTTAAATTAGATGATATAAAATCTCAGCTTAATATTCTGGTTTCGCGTTTATAATTTAGACTGTTAATTATGCAAGTTAGACCAGCTATTACCTCTAATGCTAGATTTCACCGAGATGCTTGGTTAGAGATTAATTTAGATCATCTAGAGAGTAATTTACAAATTATTTATCAGCAGGCTAAAAAGCCACTTATATTAGTTTTAAAAGCTGATGCCTACGGGCATGGAGCTGGAGTTATAGCTAATATGCTGGATTCTTATTCCATGGTTCACGCTTACGCTGTGGCGAATATAGATGAAGCTATTAATCTTAGGCAGTCTACTGAGAAGAGAATTATGGTCTTAGGCATAACGCCAGAATGGTCTTATAATGTAGCTATTGAAAAAAATATAGAACTGACTATTGCAGATGAAAAGTCTGCTGAAAAATTGAATCGCATTGCCTTTGATCTTTCTAAAGTCGCTAAAATTCATCTAAAGTTAGATACTGGGATGAATCGTATTGGCTTTAAGATAGATAAGCCAGAAGATTTTAAAGAGATTATCAGAAGAGTGGATATGCTTTTTAATCTGAAAATACAGAGTATTTTTTCACATTATTCAGCTTCTGAAGATTCACAGCTATGCGCTATTCAGACTACACGCTTTATTAATGCTACTGATAATATTAATTTCCCGCGTCACATCGCAAGTAGTAAAGCTGCTCGTCTTATAAATCAAGATCCTTTTGATTACGTGCGTGTCGGGATTGAGTTATTTGGTTTAGATAATCCAATTCTTAAACCTGTTATGTCTCTGCATGCTAGAGTGGTTTTCGTAAAACAAATAGGTCCAGGTGAAGCTGTGAGCTATAACGGAACTTGGAGTACCAAGCGAACTACTAAGATAGTTACACTACCACTGGGCTATGCTGACGGTATACCGAGAGCTTTATCTAATCGAATTAAAGCTTATGTCAACGAAAGCTTTATACCGCAGGTAGGTTTGATAACCATGGATCAGATTATGTTTGATATTGGTGATACCGTAGATATTAAAGTTGGAGACCAGGTTGAGCTTATTGGTCCGCATTTACCACTTAAAGAATGGGCTAAGCTCTTGAACACTATAAGTTATGAATTAGTTACTTCTTTAAATTTACGCTTACCGAAGGTTTACACGAGAGATTTGTAATTTTTTTGAAGTTTAATTTTCTGAAATCGATTAATCTAGAAGTATAATTAGGCTGATGGCTAGTAAGTTAAAAGATCTACCGATAGGTGTGCAGACCTTTAGGGAAATGATAGAGAGTAAATTTCTTTATGTAGACAAGACTAGGGAGATATATGATTTAGTATCAAAGCCTAAGGCGGCTTACTTTCTCAGTCGCCCACGTCGTTTCGGGAAATCTCGTTTAGTCTCCACTCTAGAAGCTATATTTAAAAATCAAAGAGAACTCTTTAAAGGCTTATGGTTAGACAGTTCTGATTATGAGTGGAGGGAGTACCCAGTTATCAAGCTAGATGTATCTGCGGTGGATAAGAATAGTGTAGAGGAGTTAAGGGAGGGCTTAAAGCGCCTGCTCGTAAAGATTGCGGCGAAATATGAAATCAAGCTAGAAAATTTAAGCCCATCTGCGATGCTTTCAGATTTAATTAGCGAACTCGCTAAGAAACATGGCAGTAAAGTAGTAGTTTTAGTAGATGAATATGATGATCCGATAATCAAGCATATATCCAATCCAGAATTAGCTTTACAGATGCGAGATTTACTGCATGATTTTTACAAGATTATCAAATCAGAGGATGCAAATATTCGCTTCGTTTTTTTAACTGGCGTAAGTAAATTCTCTCGTACTTCGATATTTTCAGGTTTAAATAATTTAAATAATATTTCGATGCAGGAGAAAT
>JBJTTW010000244.1:0-15566 GCA_046080385.1 bacterium | reverse complement strand
ACATTACTATCAATTCAGTAAGCTTAAAACGCTGACCCTGTGAACGTCTCGGATCTTCCAAATCCTCAAAACATTCGACTATTCCTATATCCTCTATCTCTTTTACCATTCCTCTATTGAGACATGACTTTACAGATTTGGACAGACTTACATCTGTATGAATTTTTGAACTGTTTTAGAATGAGACAGCCCTGACCTCACCAGCATTAAGGCTACAAAACCTAAAGCACCCACTTTCAATAACATATTCATAAATCTTTTCCTCAGGCTTGAAAAACTAGCAAACCTTAACTATCTCTTAAATCTTAAAACATCTGGAATTATAGTGGAATTATTAAATATTAATCACTTTAATACAGATTTTGACTGGATTTTTAAAAGATGATCTATTTTTTCGATTAAGTTTTGGCTTACTAGCAGGGTTTTACAGGAATATCTAGGCCTTATAAAATCTTATGGGTCTTGCCAAAAAAATAAAGAAAGATCGCCAAAAAGCTTACTCCGCAAGGATATTATCCCTGCCCGAACCTTAAAACATGATCTAAAATTCTGATCTTCTTTTGAATCTCAAGCAGCACTAAATGCTCTTACTAATTTTCGTGACAATTCTGCATTAGGCCTAACTCCCGCTGCCGTATTATTAAGAACACTACCATTAGGGGTAACCGACGTTTTCTGCGTTTCTAGGACTCCAGGATCCTTACAAGCCCTAGCAATAATCCCCATAGACGTAACAGCAATAGCAGCAAATACTACTAATCCATTCACGGACATAATCTCTCCTTCGAGTGGGCCTAAGCCTAATAACCTTTATCTAACAGTAATTATTCTAATTGATAAGCTAAAAGCAGGTGATTATTTAGCTTTAATCATCTATTAACCCCATTTTAACAGTGTCTAAAGGAAACTAAGCCTATTTTTTTAAACGAAAAGCAATCCCAGAAAGACTTATAGCTGCAATTATTATTCAAAAAAATCTTCGGGGTCTTGCCCTGCAGTAAAAGTGCTTTTAAAAAGAACTCGGTGAAATTTTCCGATTATAAGTTTATATAACCCTGTCTGGCACGAAAACCTCGTAATTATGTCACTTCGTAATCATATAATTTTCTGAATCCAAACCTCATAAAATTATAGGCAAGACCCCTAAGCTTTTTCTGAGAGAATTTTCATAAAACATATATGTCTAATAAAAAGACCACTGCACAAGGTGCAGTTTCAAGGCTGAGGAGGACGAATGACCGCAGTGCACTAGGTGTGCATGAGGATCATGAGGACGACGAAAACGCAGAAAATTGAGCTGTGCAAGGCTCTCGTCAGTCTAATAAGACGAAATACTATCCTCTTCAATCGCTGCATCAGCAAGAGTTCCATCTCTATCTTCATCAAACTTAGCAAACTGACTCTTAGCAACCTTATCCGCGACTTTCGCATATCTTAAGGTAGTTCTGATATCACTGTGTCCTGCAAGCTTCTGAAGCACTCTGATGTCTATATAACCCACTCTTTCTGTACAAAAAGTGTGTCTAAGCTGGTGGATAGTCAAAACCGTACCATCTGGATTCTTAAGATCCTCTGAGGCCTGTTTAAATAGCTGATTAGCTCTGTGATAACCTAATCTCGTCCCGTTATTAGTAGTAAATAAAGCACCTTCAGACTGTAACTTCTTAGCTTCTTCGATAGTTCTAGCTTTAGAGACCACAGCTCTTTCTGGCACTCTCTTCTCCATAAACTTTTTAAATAACTTCTCACTAGATTTAGATAAATAAGTTATCCTCGGTTTATTTCCCTTACCCTGCCTAACATGAATAACTCCATTGCGAATATCTTGAACATTTAAAGAGAGTGCCTCTGATATTCTTAAACCGCTACTGTATAGCAAGTCAAAGAGAAACTCCTCTCTCAAAGATCTAGATCTAGATAAAATGACATTTACGGTCTCTTTATCTAAATAACGAATTATCTCTTTATTGTTAGCCTCTCCTTGGTCTTTAATAGGTCTACGACGCTCTATTTTCTTCATCGGATTATCATTTATAGAACCAGCCCTAAGTAAGTAGTTAAAGAAGCAGCTGAGCGTCGCATAGTGTCTATTTTGCGTAGCAACGCTAACTTTTTTCCCAGACCTAGTAGAAAGAGAATTAAGATACTCCTCTAAATTACCTTTAGTAAGATCCGCAACATCCTTTTCACCAAAAACATTCACGAACTTCTCTAAATCTAGGCTATAAGCCTTCATGGTATCATTATCTTTTTGAATTTTATTTAAGTAATCACTAACGTATTCAGCAGTTTTCATCATCTTCATATTGAGCTTCCCCTTCACACTTCCCACCAAATATGGAAAGTATTATTAAAACTATATAATACATTAAAATTGCTACATTTTGGCAGAAGCTTCGTAAATTATCTTGATTGGGATTGTCAGCAAATATCGTTAATGTGATCAGAAATCTATTCCCCACAAGATTTACCAAGCAAAAGCTCAAAAATTAAATATCAATTATTTTTAGAAAAACAGGAGACTTATCTTTAAAAAAATCCCCTTATTAAAAGCAAATATTTGTTTCTTTTCTCTTAATAATTAACAGTTTCTTCATTTGAGTCTTGATTATCCTTTTTAACACCGTAGTTTGAACGTTTATTTGGCCATTCGATAGAATGAAAGCCTGATTAAAAAAGGATTCTTGATTATTAAAATATTTTCATTAAGTCTTTACAGAAATATCTCGAGTGACTTATTTAAGTATGATAGTATTTACTTTGAAATTTGAATCGTTTAAATCGAGGAAGCCAAAATGATCAATCAAAACACCTCCGTGTTCTTCATGCATAACTTTGCACTTAAAAGTTCTTTAGCTGCAAAAATTGAAATTGTTAAAAGACTGAAATCAGAAATTCGTGATTATTTTGGGAAAATTAACGAATTTAAATCTAAATATAATCCTAGTCACATAAGAAGATTAATACGCAATCTCTATCGATTTCAAAAAAATAAAAACTATTCTGGAACAGAGTTAGCAGAAAAATTATGGCCTGCTGTTGAAAATTATCTCAGTGGTGATCTTGATATTAACAATGAAGATAGATCTGAATTAGAGAAAAAAGCCTACTTGATGATAATTCTAGACCGCACTAATAAATTCTTTAATTTTGATTTCCTGCCTAAGGATACTCAGTTTCAAATCTATATATTTTATTCTTTAATCCTAGATTATTTAAGCAAACTCATAAAAACCTTATTTGGAGAGGACTCTAACGGCCTCGAAGCTATTAACTCCTTTCTATTAAATAAGCTCTATTATTCTTTGAATCTAGCGGTATTCTTGCACATGAATCCAGATGAAGATACTGGCTATCTCCAAGATCTAGATACAGAAATAAGGCTCTTTATACCAGCAAAAAAAATAAAAATACCGAATAGCCTCCTGAAATCTCTTTCCATACTTTTTGAAGATTCCACTGAAGAAATTCGAGAAAAATTACTTAATAACTTCATCACGACTAATGACTTTATCTCTAGTAAGCAGCTACTGCTTTTTGATGCCGCCCTGCTTTATGCAGATAAATTAAATCTTGAGCTAGAAAGCTATAACAGTGAAATTTCACAGATGAAATATAGTATTAAAAAGCTGATAATAAATATAAGCTCCAAGAAACTCTATCAAATATATTTTAATAAAGGTGATTTTCTATCAACAATTCTCCAAGAGACCGTTCAGGAAATGGCTGAGGAAGCAGGCATTCGATTTATTGATCTGGATCGGGAATTAATAAAGGCTCATTCTAAAGCCCAAGATTTTTATAAAACTGTAAACAGTTACCTAGTTTGCTCCTGCTCATACTTCGATACTGAGTTAATAAAACAGAAGTTCTTTAATAAAACTGCTGATTTCCTCAGAGAGGCTCTAGCAGAGATAAATCCATTAAGCATAGTCGAAAAAGAAACTATAGCCTTAGCAGCTTTAAGTTCTTCAGAGAATGGCTTAGATTTACTTTTATCACGATGCCTACAAGAAGATAGAGGTATTAATTTTGTAAATCATTTAGATTTAAAAGAATTAATACAACAGTCGCATGCAGCGGAACCTAGCTCAATGAGCCTTTATCGCCATAAAATCCAGTTCTCTTTGTGGCAAAAAGCTAAATCAATTATCAAACGCAGCAAGTGCATCAATAACAAGAAACAAAAATTACAAAACTCAATTGCAGAACTAGAACTAGTTTAAACTCGCATTAAACTCTTTTAATTCTTTAATTGAGACCTCATTATCATCATTGATATCCATTTCGTCAAAAACCTGTGAACCATAGTTTTCAAGCTCTTGTGAAGTTATTCTCATATCTTTATTAAAATCAAATTTATTAAACTCTTTCTGAATCTTCTTTTCATAAGACTCTACTACCCTTTTTTCAGAGCAAGCTGGCTTAAAAGCTAGATCACGAGAGGCTATTAAAAATTCTGCTTCTGTAATCTTGCCATCACTATTCTTGTCTGCCTCAAGAAATAATTCTAAGCGATATAACTTAGCCTCCTGAAAGCTAAGTAATAAATTCTGATCTCTATCAATATAGGTAAAATCATAATCACGAAAACAGATATTCTGAATAAAAAAACATTCTTTCTCTACTTTAATTCTCTGCTTCTGCTCTTTTTCAGATACCCAGAAAGGAGCCCAGAAGCTTAACAGAGCAGCTATTAAAATCATACATAAAAATTATTACCTATAGGTCTTATACTTTCAAGCTCACCAGTATCAGCAAAGCTAAATAAATAAGTTTTATCCCATTCAAAATTACCGAGATTAGCACCTTGAATCATTATCCTTGATTCATATAAACCAAGCCTAACCTTCTGGCACTCTCTTTGTTCATCTGAGAGAATAGTGCCATCACCCTGCTTAAAAATAATTAAATCACCGTCAGAATCATACTGCAATTCACCTTCTTCATTAACCAGAAACCAAATTAAATCCTCCGCATCCTGCTTTAAACAATTAACAGCTTCTTCAATAAAACTACGATTTAAACGAATACCTTCCATGAACTTAAAGCCCTCTGGAGTTGATTCATAATAAGAAAGAATATGGCTCTTCTTAAGCTTTGAACTAGCAAGCCTTGACTTATTAGCACCATCTTCCTCTTCTCTTATTGACCCAACAAAAGAATTAGCAGAATCATGATTAAAACGCTTTTCCCGATGAACCCTAGAAAAAACTGGAAATATCTTTTTTAAAGTATTTAATATATCTGCACCAAATTTCACCATATTTAATCCACCTATTTAATCAACAACTACGTTGTAATATACAAAGAGAAAAACGCCCCTATAAAAAACAAGACGTTAAAATTATTCAAAGAAATTTGAGCTTCAATATAATCTACCCACAGATCAACAAAATTCCCACCCATTAATATGGATTTTATTTTTTATTTATGATTTTTTTAAAAATTCGTTATGTGGAGAAGGTTTTACTCCCAAAAGATGATATCAATTCTAAAGCTTTTAAATAATCCGCCTCCGTGTCTATTCCCATAGCAGCTGATTTAACTTTAATCATTTTTATCTTAATCTGATTTTCTAAAGCCCTAAGCTGTTCTAATTTTTCTGATTTCTCAAGCTCGCTCTGCGGAAGCCCCGCTAAGGTTAGTAAAACATCACGCTTATAAACATAAAGCCCTAAGTGCTTTTTAGCTTTTAATCTCATATCAGATTTATCTCTTACGCACGGAATCGGTGACCTAGAGAAGTATAAAGCATAGTCGTTAATATCAGTCACAACTTTAACATTATTAGGATTTAGTATCTCAGGCTCATCACTAATTTCATGATATATACTAAGCATTTCTAGACTAGGTTCGAGCAGGAAAGGATGAATAGTTCTATCTATATCAGCTGGATCTAAAAATGGTTCATCGCCTTGAACATTAATAATTAAATCCCAGTGAGGGTTCTTTTCTGCTAGCTCTGCGATTCTATCAGTTCCAGACTGATGCTCCGCAGAAGTCATCATTACTGCCCCACCAAAGCTTAAAACATGGTCATAGATTCGGCTATCATCAGTAGCTACTACTAGCTCATCTAGATGTTTAGCCTTCGCTACCTGCTCATACACAAGCTGTATCATGGTTTTCTCACCAAGCTTAAGCAGTGGCTTACCAGGCAATCTAGAACTCTGATAGCGAGAAGGTATTACTGCAACTATTTTCCGAGATTGAGGCACAGCCATATTTTCTGCGTTTTTAGATTTATCAGTATCCATTATCAAGATTATAAACTGTAAGAACAAACTGCCTCTAAAGCATTTTTAATAAGCATATGTCCTTCTAGATTAGGTTGATTAAAGCCATTTGCGAAATATTTCACTCTCTGCTCCTCCACCAAAGGAAATTTTGCAGCTAAGTCTACAAAGGGAACCTTCTGCCTAAGAGCGATTTGTTTAGATATTTTATTAAAAGCATCGACTTTCACCTCATCTAAACTTAAATCTGGATTTGGTCTTTGAGCTAAAGGGCATGCTTTCGGAATATGTGGTACTGGTCCAATTAAAATTACTTTTATACTATTTAGTTTTAAAAACTTAATTAGGTACTCAAGCAGAGCTTCGTAGGCTAGGAGGATCTGACTACCGAGCCAAGCATCATTCATTCCATAATTAATTAAAACCATATCTGGTTTGTGATTTATCACATCACGTCCTAAATAAAGCATCGCATCAAGAAGACCCGCACCAGAAATACCACTATTGATGAGCTTCACCTCATCTTTATTAGAAAATTCTTGATGCCATAAATAATGAAAAGTCTCTTCTGGCTTAAGTTCCCAGTTATTCTGCAAGCCTAAAGTTACATTATCACCAAGAGCAACTATAGTTTTAACGCCTTCTAAAGAGACCTTATTAAATTTTAAATCAGCCTCATCAAACTCGCGCCCCTCTAAAAAAGCTAGTAAATTCTGATTTAGACTAGTAACATCAAGCTGTGAGCGAACTGCACAGTATATAGTCATACCAAAAACGAATTTAATTGCCTCTAAATTCTCAACCTGAATCCCCTCTTTTAAAAGTGAATTCACAATATTCAGCCAAGCAGAAGGATCTAAAGGATTATTAAAGCGAATCTCATCTATTAAAGCTTTAGACGCCTTCGGCACATATTCTAAGACGTTAGTCAGCTTCTCTAACGTCATATCAACTTTATGAATTAATGGTTCTGCTGTCTTCTTAAGCTGCATTCCGTTGCGATAACAGTTAAAAGCATGAGGAAAGAAACGTAATTCAGCGGCGTAATCCCCAGCTTCCTCCCAATCTTCAGGACTAGCTAAACTAGGGTCCTGTTTTAAGGATTTAAACATTAATTCTGTTAATTTCAAGTCAAACACAGCTTAAATTTTAAAGTATAAAGATATTTTTCAAGAAAAATTTTACAAAAGATGTGGAAATACGATAGAATAACCATTTGCCATGAAACAAACTTTAGGCGGTACTAGCAGAAAAAGAAAAAGAACCAGCGGCTTTCGCGCAAGAATGGCGACACCTACTGGTCGTAGAGTTCTAAAAAGAAGAAGAGCTAGAGGCCGTAAACAAATTTCTCTATAGAATTATGAGGACTACGGAAACGCAAAAATTCGAGTTCAATAATAATCCTTTAATAATGCCATTATTTTGCTAAGCAGATCTGAACGCCTTAGATTTAATGGTCTGTTTTTACAGGCCTATGAAAAGGGCAAATGCTTTACTAGTAAGAATTTAAAAGTTCACTTTACTGTTACTCGGGAAACCCATAAAGATAGGCTGCCCTTCGTAGGTTTTGTCGTATCTAAAAAGTTTTCTAAGAGTGCTGTTATTAGAAATAAATATAAACGTGGTCTCAGAGAGGTTTACAGACTATTTCGCTTAAATGCTGAAAATGCTGAAAAACTAAAAGGCATCGGTCTTCTCGTTATATCTTTAAAAAATTCAGAAACTGGAGTTTCGCTACACGCCCATAAAAGCCAGTCTATATTTAATGCATATAAGCTTGAGCTTGAAGAACTGCTTAAAAAGTGCCTTTAATGTGCATATCCCTCGAAGGCTGGTTTTAGCTCATTTACCATTTCATCTAGTTTCGCTTTAATCTGCTGCATAGGTGGATAGTTCTTAAGTTTAGAATATTTACCGCCATCTGAAATTTCCGCAGAGAATCTTCTTAGGTCTTCAAAATCTGTCACTGTCAGTGCTGCAATATATCTGCCCTCGCTATCTGTAAAACCAGTATGCCCTTGAGCCGTATTCGGAACCATCTCTTCCTTAATAAAATCTAAATGCTCACTGAGACTCTGTACTACTTCTGGAAGATATCTAGTCTTCTCAGCTATAGTCCTTTCCCTTTCAGCATTCTGCGTTCCGAAAAGATTAAAAGGAAAAATATTAAAAATAGGCGGCTTAGACCCCATGCGCTGCATATCTATATTCAGAAATTTTAAATGCTCCCTAAATACATCCATCGCACGTGTCTGAAAGTCTTTAGTCTGATGTCGGTTACGAAAAATTTCTAAATTATCAGCGAGAATCTTATTAGAACTGTGTTTAATCGGAAGTATATCTACTAAAACATACCAAACATTACTTAGTAAATTCATAGGATTAAAAATATTTATACCAGGCTGAACTATACCTATAATAGTTTTCTTCGCATCATCTAATTTACGCTGAGCAATATTCTTCTTAGTATTTCGAGCTTCTTCTTTAATCTTCGCTGTTTTCTTTTCTTGATTTCCTTGTATAATGTCCGCTCCAGCGACAACAGACGTAGGTATAGCGGTCTGTAGTGCATTGGTAGCGACTGACTTAACAGCCTCATTAGCGTTACCTATTATGGGTAAAGGCACGGAATTAATCTCCTACAGTAAAACAGCAGCGTGGGCGAGCTTACCATTAAATATATATAATAACAGAAGCGTATATACTAATTCAAGTATGGCGAAAACGCAGAGATTGGAGTTTCGCATCAATCTCTAAAGGGCGTGTAGCCAAACGAACAAGTTCAAGGCTGAGGCGGACGAATGACCGCAGTGCACTAGGTGTGCATGAGGATCATGAGGCGGGCGAAAACGCAGAAATTGGAGTTTCGCTACACGCCCCTATAACACTTCGCGATATCTGGGATCATACCCCCATACTTAGTTTTACGAATACCTCTTAAATCATTTCTAATCGCAGCAAAGGTTTTAGGGCTAGCTAAATATATAAGTGGCTTATATTTAAAGACTGTAGCCTGAAACTCATCATAAATAGCCTTACGCTCATTAAAATCTAAAGTCTGCACGCCTTTAATAAATAAATCATCTATCTCTCTTTCCCAGTCCCTGATCAAGGGCTGCTTCTGAAAACCTTTAGGATCGAATAGATGTAGCCTCCCTTCACTCTTCCAGACGTTAGCTCCAGTATTAGGTTCATTATTAGAACCGCCTGTAAGAGCTAATATGCCAGCAGAGTAGTTTTGACCCTGCATAATCCTACCGACATAATTATTAAACTCCAGTAATTTTAAATTAACTTTTATACCTATCTCAGCTAGATTATCACTGATAATTACTCCCATAAGTTCTCTTTCGCGAGAACCTGAATTAGAAAGTAAATCGAACTCCACCCTATTAGAGTTTTTATCATAGAGGATTTTATTTTTCGCATCGAAACGAAAACCATCTGCTGTTAAGAGTTTCAGGGCATCTTTCACTGAAGCTCGCTTATTTACTTTTAAATCTAAATTTAGAAAAGGAGAATTCTCTCCTAAAGCAGAACTAAGCGGAGTACCTAAGCCTTGGTAAACATTATTAATAATACTTTTTCTATCTATCGCAAGCGAAACAGCTTCTCTGAAAACCAGATTATTAAACCAGTCATACTGTGGCTTCGGGACGTTTTTACTCAGATTAAACCAGATAAAATTCGTAGTATTACTAGTGCCTAAATCATACAGTGTGTAATTATATTTTTTACTGAGTTCCTTTGCGAGTGCAGCATTAGCAGGGCTTACACCTAGAACATCTGATTCTTTAGCAAGAAATTTAAAAATATCAGCACTATCATCCTGAACATATGAGTAAATTAAACGATTAAAATATGGTAGCCTTCTTCCAGTCTGGGTATCCACATCATAGTAAAGAGGATTTCTGATGAATTCTATCCTTTCACCACGCTGAATTTTAGAAAATTTAAAAGGCCCAGAGCTAACTATATCTTCGGGTTTAGTAAAAATACTTAAATATTTCTCAAAGGCTTTCTGCTTTTCAGAAAAGGTTTTAGCCTTATGTTTTTTAAAGAATCTTTCTACATCATGCTTCGGAGCTATTTCTATGCCTAAATTTCTCAGAAATGGCGCGAAAACCTCACTAGTTTTAAATTCTATGGTCTTGTCATCTAACTTGGTTACTTCAGGAAATTTACCATTAATATTAATGATATCCCGAGCTGAACTTAAGGCTATTCCCTGTATTAAAAGCTCATTCCAAGTGAAAAGTACATCATCAGCTGTTATCGGCTGACCATCACTCCAGTAAAGATTTTCAGGTAACTTTACAGTGATAGTCTTTTCATCTTTACTTATTTCAAAACTCTGAGCAAGTAAGGGCTCTGCCACATCAGTATCTGGATTAAATTTCACCAGCCCAGGAAACATCAGTGAGCCATATTCACCACTAGTCGCTTCAGTAGAAGTCCATGGATTGAGGGTTTTAGCATCCTGTCCACGCTGAGTTAGCTTCAGAGTGCCGCCGAAACGAGACTGAGATTTAATTTGGGACTTTCGCCTATCTCCAGTATTCTGAAAAGTTCTTAATGAAAACTGAGTTAAGGAAGTTTTAGAACAAGCTGAGCTTAATAAAAATAAGCTTAAGAATACAGAAAAATATAGAAAACCTTTCGCTTTAAAAGCTAATAATTTATGACGAAAAGCTAAGTTTCTCATTCAGCCCTAGTCCTGCCGTGCCCCATAAATAGCGAACTCCGCAGAAATCATCATAATGTTTAAAAACATAAAGGTAGGTAAACTCGCTATCGCTAAATAATTTAAATGTAAAAGCAGAGCCCCGAAGACCGCTATTTTAATAGGGAAATTAATAATAAAACAAATACCTAAAATTACTTCTGCATACTTAACTATCTTGGCTACTAAAAAAGCATTAGGTAAAACTATATTTTCAAAAAAACCCTCATAAGGTTTAAAAATAATGTCATCTCTTAAAGTCGCAAGAAAAGTATCTGCCTGACTGCCAAAAGAAGGGTCTGAAAATTTGGGGTAGCCATTCAGAATAAAAATAACCCCTATAACCCAACGCATTATAAGCAGGTAGGCATATAATCTCGGCAAGCTTTTTGGTTGAACCATAAAATCTATGTTATCAGAACTTCTTAAAGGACTGCTCGCAAACTCCAATTTCTGCGTTTACAAGCAGTCCCCTTGCCGTATTGGCAAATTCACTATCTAACTTACTACTCAGCTAAGCAAGCACTGGTATAATAAAATTCGTATGCAAAATATCGAAGAACTTTACTCAGAAAGCAAAGTCCCTCTTCCCGAGCGTAAAGATATAGAAATCCCAGAAGGTCTAAAAGATAATCTGATAGTCACTACTGTGGCTAGTTTCGTGGATACCATCTATAACTGGGCTAGATCTAATAGTGTTTGGCCTTTAACTTATGGTACTTCCTGCTGTGCTATCGAAATGATGTCAGTAGGTATGTCGCGTTTCGATATATCTAGATTCGGTTCAGAAGTATTCAGAGCCACTCCTAGACAGGCTGACCTTATTATTACCGCAGGTACTATTACTAGAAAGATGGCTCCAGCCTTAGTTAGACTTTACCAGCAGCTCCCAGAGCCTAAATACGTAATCGCCATGGGTGCTTGTACCATCACTGGTGGCATGTTTCACGATAGTTATTCAGTAGTACAGGGCGTAGATCGCCTTATTCCAGTAGATGTATATGTACCTGGTTGCCCGCCTAGGCCAGAAGGTCTTCTACATGGGCTTTTCACCTTACAGAGAAAAATTCGTAAAGAAAAACTTATCGCAAGAGCTAGTACCAGTAAGTATCACGACTCATACGTTAGAGAAGTAGATGAACTAACTGGCTTATTAATAGACGAAAATAAATAGAGTTAAATATGGCAGATCTTCCAATTAAACCAGGTGACGATAAATTAGCGATGTTCTTCGCTAAAAAAAAGGCTATCGCCGAAGGTAAAGACCCAGAGCAAGCTGCTAAAGAAGCTTACGCTAAATTTCACGGTAAGCCATTAGAAGAGGCTAAAACTGAGGTAAAAACTGAAATTAAAGCTGAAGCTGCTGCTAGCGTAGAAACAGCTCCAGCAGTGGAAGAGCCGCCTAAACCACCGAAGACTCCAGAGGCTAAAGAGTTTTTCGATGCAGCGAATTTTAAAGTAGAAGAATTAGGAAAAGATTCTAGCGGTGCTTTAATGTATGAAGTTTCTGTAGAAGATATAATCCAAATCTGTAAAGATTTAAAAGCACAGAGAAAATTTAATTTACTAAACTATATGACAGCAGTAGAGCTTAAAAAAGGCTACCAGAACATACTTAGGCTAGAAAGCAGTAAGCATGATGAGGCTGTAGTGCTTAAAGTAACTTTAGCTAAAGATAAACCAGTAATGCCCACTCTTACAGAAGTCTTTGCTAGTGCTAACTGGCAAGAAAGAGAAGCCTATGATATGCTAGGCATCGTCTTTGAAGGGCATCCTAAATTAACAAGAATTTTAAATCCAGATAATTGGGATGGTTTTCCGTTGAGGAAGGATTATATGGGTCCGCTGGATGGTTTAAATCAGCCGATTAAGTATGGGGTTAACTAATCCTAAACCAAAAACATAACCACAAAGAACAAAAGCCCAACAAACATTATGGCTATGTAACTCTGCACTCTAGCATTCTGAGTGAGTTTTAAAATCTCACCGACAAGCTCAGAGCCTCTCCAAGCAAAGCCATTAATGAAGATACCCTCTATAACTACTCTTTCGAAAAACTTCCAAGTAGCTCTGAAGAACTTCATAAATAAACCTATAACGAACTCATAGGCTTCATCAATATACCATTTATTTACTGAACCTTTATAAAGCCAAGCGAACTGCTCTTTAGCAAAGACATTCACGAGTTTATCATTAATAGTCTTTTTCTTAACATAGATTAGATAAGCGACTGAAGTACCTATAATAAAAGATAGTAAAGGTAAGTAGCCCATTGGCTGGCTCAACTCATGTAAAAAGAATCCCCAACCAGTACCATGAGCGTGGAAGTGGCTATCAAAGTAATGAATTAATGGATAACCCAGTAATGGTGAACCCCACAGACCCAATATTACAGAAGGCACTGCTAAAACCATCAGCGGCACAGTTACAGCAAATGGCTGCTCATGCGGGTGGGCATGACCTCTATACTCTCCCTCGAAAGTTTTAAAATAAATACGGAACATATAGAATGCCGTTAAAAGAGCCGTAGAAGTAGCTATCCAGAAAAGAGCTGGTGATACCTCGAAGGCTTTAGCGATAATCATATCTTTAGACCAGAAACCACTCATAAATGGTAAACCAGATATAGACAGAGTTCCAATTAAAAACGTAATCGCTGTAATCGGCATATATTTACGTAAACCACCCATCTCACGCATATCTTGTTCGTGATGGCAGCCTAAAATAACGGAACCAGAACCTAAGAAAAGCATAGCCTTAAACATCGCATGCGTAATTAAATGAAACATAGCGATAATCGGTGCACCTAAACCTACAGCTAAAACCATGTAGCCAAGCTGTGAGCAGGTAGAATAAGCGAGTGCTTTTTTAATATCATTCTGTGTTAGAGCGATAGTCGCAGCGAAAATAGCCGTGATACCACCTATCCAAGCGATTACAGGCAATGCAGCAGAACCTTCTACACTACAGATAGGGAAAATTCTAGCGAGTAAATAAACACCCGCCGCAACCATCGTCGCAGCATGGATGAGAGCAGATATAGGCGTAGGTCCTTCCATCGCATCAGGTAACCAGATGTGTAAAGGAAACTGAGCCGATTTAGCCATCGCTCCCATAAATATCAGAAGACCTATCGAAGTAACTGAAACCCAGCCTAAAAGCTCAAGCCCATTATTATGAATCGCATAATTAATAGCTTCCTGTAAATTAGTAAAAGACATAGTCGCTATGCCATTTACCCAGAAGTCTTTAGTGAAAGCATAAAGCAGCATTAAACCTATAAGGAAGCCAGCATCACCGACTCTATTTGTAACGAAGGCCTTTTTACAAGCATGTGCAGCACTAGGCTTATACCACCAGAAACCAATAAGAAGAAAACTGCAAACCCCGACTAATTCCCAGAAGAAATACATTTGAAATAGGTTCGTAGAAATAACTAAACCTAGCATCGAAAAGGTAAACAAAGACAGGTAAGAATAAAATCTCGTATAGCCTTCATCTTCATCCATGTAAGCATGGGTATAAATCTGTACCAGAAAACTTACTAGAGTTACAGTAAGCAGCATACCGATAGCCAGCTTATCTACTAAATAACCCATCTCTAAATGGAAGTCACCAGCCTTAATCCAGTTAAAATTCACTTCGTAAGCATGGTTATCATGAAAATTGAAGAACAGTATTAACGAGTGGATAAAGCCGATAGCCACCGCTGATATCGAAAGTCCCATAGAAAGCGGTCTGCTTTTATGAGTAAAAAACATTATTAAAAGAGCACTTATCAGGGGATATAGTGCAATTAGCCAAGCATTTTCTAAATTAGCCATAGTGAATCAAATCCTATTGTAACAGGACATTAGTTTAGTTTCTATACGAGAGCTTTAAGTCCTTCCTGCCAAGACAGATTCCACATTATCTTATATTTTCGGAGTATATTACCTGAAAGCCATTATGGTGTTAATTTAATTATGCTCATAAAGAATATAAGTATTTTCCTCAAGTGTCTCAGATTCCTATCATAAATGATAGGAATAAGCTAAATTAATGATAGGAAAGTTTATATGTTTAAGTTAAATCCTCGGCAGGAGAAAATCTTCTCTAGCAGTGAGTTAGAACACATTGAGCAATTAAATAATACTTATAGAAGTAATTTAAAACAACATAGTAAAACTATTATAAGAAAAGAATTCGAAAGATTAACTATAGATCTTTCATGGAAATCCTCGCAGATAGAGGGGAATACTTATTCATTATTAGACACAGAAACTCTTTTTAAAGTCGGCATCGAAGCTAAAGGTCATAGCAAAGAAGAAGCAAAAATGTTACTCAATCATAAGCACGTTCTAGAGTACATTTTAGAGAAACCTGCTTACTTTAAAAAATTACGCCGAATAAAATTGTTGAATTACACAGTATGCTAACTAAAGGCTTATACATTAATCCTAATTTCAGAAATAGTTTGGTCGGAATTACAGGAACGAATTATAAGCCTTTAGATAATGTTTTTCAGATTAGTGATTCGATTAAAAGCCTATCTGAGACTGTAAATAAAATTAAAGATCCAGTCGCATTACTAGCAATGCCTTGCTACTAGCTTATAATTACTG
>JBJTTW010000243.1:0-18351 GCA_046080385.1 bacterium | reverse complement strand
TTGATACTTATAAGAATAAAGATTATCCAAACGAAGCTCAGCCCGTAGAAAAGGCTCCTATTCCTTTAGAATCTCTGTTTGATGAACCTGCTTTAGGTTTAGATAAAAATCCTTCAGGGCTTAACTCTTTCGATGATTTCCCTACTACTTTAAATGAGAATGGTATTCATGACGCGAATAATGATTTGCAGACTTTATTCGGGCAGGATTTTCTAGAGGAAGACGCGAGACTTTCTTCTAAGGCTTTTGACCCTAGTTTGATGTTTGAAGAGCCAGAACTGTCTCTTGATGATCATTTTAAAGTAGAGCCGCCTCCTTTTAGACCATCACCTGAAGTAGCTTTTGATGAGCCTGTAGCTCCGCCGCCACGCCAGTCCTATGGAAATAAGGTCTATAAAGCTTTTTCTTATTCAGATCGTGATGCCGCTGCAATAAAAAATGAATCTGAGATTGGCGCGCCGATTATTGCTCTAGTGCTCGCGGTACTCTTGTTTATCGGTTATACCGTCTATCAGAAAATGAGTGAGCGTTATGATACGAAGACCTCATCTAGAAGAGATTCGCGCAGACCTAAATCTAAAAAAATAGATAATCTATTTGATTTTGCAGATAAGAGACCTGTTTGGTCAGCGATTAAGATTAAGTCTAATAGTGCTAAGCAGGAGAGAGAGTTTATAAAAGCTTCTAGAGATGCGGCAGGTAGGGATAATCCCTTTATACTGCCAGATTCCGTTCTGAAGGCGATAGCTAGTGGTAAAGCTCGTGGCACTGGTCTTGCAGAGAAGACTGTGCGTTATCCTAAGAAAGCTTATAGAGCTTTAATGATAGGCGTGATACAGAGTGATGGTGAAAGTATCGCCTTGATTAATTTAAAAGAAGCTGTTTTTGAAGTTGCTGATAATTTAACTCGCTCTAAAGTTTTAAAAGCTGCTATTAGAGCTATGGATAAAGCCTTGGATAATACTGTTGAGGTTTCAGTTGGTGATTATATTGCTAATTGGGAGCTTATTGAAATTCATAACCCAGGCTCTAATGATTTAAGTGAGCCATTTATAAGGCTTAAGCGTGGTGATGAATTTAAAATCTTGAATATGGGTAAGGCTGAAGAGCTAGGTATATTTGATGAAGATAATCTACTAGATGATTTAACTGGTTTTGAGAATGATTTTTGAAAATTAAAAACATTAAGTTTTCTTAAAGTATCTCTAATACCATTCTGGAAAATTCTTTTGAGTCCAAGCAGTCCGAAACTAGGACTGCGCAAGGGACATATAAAAGTCTTTTTCAGATTAAAATGGTATTTTGGTATAAAATGCTAAAATCATGCTATGTCTTCAGAGTTGATGCAGGGTTTAAGAAGAATTGAAGATACTTTTGATTCTTCATTGGTTGAATTTAATATGTGCAGAGCAGAGCTGTACGAAGAGGCTTTGAGAAATCGTGAAGCTCGTCTCTCTGATTCAGGCGCTTTGATAGTTTATACAGGTAAGCATACTGGTAGATCTGCTAACGATAAATTTATTGTCCGAGATTCAGATACTGATTCGATTATAGACTGGGGAGAGATTAACAGACCTTTTGACGAAGATGATTATTTCGAACTGCGTGATAAGTTCTTTGATTATATTGAAAAGATGCAGAAGATAGAGAATAAGAAGCTCTATGTCCAAGATTGCTTTGCTGGAGCTGATCGTGAACACTCTATTAAGGTAAGAGTAGTTACTGAGTATGCTTGGCATAGTTTTTTTACTACGAATATGCTGGAATCGATTAACTCACGCTCAGCGATATTTGCTGAGAAAAGAGGAGCTATTAATAGAAAAAATTTTGAACCAGAATATCGTATAATCTCTGTTCCGAGCTTTAAAGCAGATCCAGAATTAGATAAAACACGTTCTGGGACTTTTATTTTGGTAAATTTTAAGCATAAAGAGGTTTTAATCGCAGGTACTGCCTATGCTGGTGAAATCAAAAAATCAGTTTTCTCGCTCTTGAATTATCTTTTACCGCAGTCTGGAATTATGCCTATGCACTGCTCTGCTAATGCAGATAAAGACGGTAAAGATGTAGCTATATTTTTTGGCTTGTCTGGTACTGGGAAAACCACTCTATCAGCAGAACCTGGGCGTTTACTTATAGGTGACGATGAACACGGCTGGAGTGAGAATGGTGTGTTTAATTTTGAGTCTGGTTGTTATGCTAAATCTATCGGTCTTTCTAAGGATACTGAGCCAGAAATTTATGCTGCTAGCCGTAGATTTGGTGCTACTGTCGAAAATGTTCGAATTAAAGAGGATAAAAGTTTAGATTATTTCGATAAAACCCTTACTGAAAACGGTAGAATATCTTATCCTTTAGATTTTATTCCTAATGCTGTAGTCTTAAATGACGATGGTACTGGTTTTGATAGATTTATTAAAGAGCAGCCTCGTAACGTAATAATGCTTTGCTGTGATGCTTTCGGTGTTTTACCTGCGGTTTCTAAATTAAGCCCAGAGCAGGCTAAAGAGTATTTCCTTTTAGGTTATACTGCTAAAGTCGCTGGTACTGAGCAGGGCATTAAGGAACCGACAGCAGCCTTTAGTTCTTGTTTCGGTGCACCTTTTATGCCGCTTAAGCCAGATGTCTATGGAGATTTACTTGCAAAGAAAATCAAAGAAAATAATGTAAATTGTTGGTTACTTAATACTGGCTGGGCTGGAGGCTCTTATGGCAGGGGCTCTCGCATGTCGATTAAACTTACTAGGTCTATAGTCTCTAAAATACATTCAGGTGAACTCGCTCAAGAACAGTGTGCTAGGCATTCCATTTTTGATTTAGAAATACCGTTAAGTATAAAAATGCCAGAAGCTAGTTGGGCAGATAAAGAGGATTACGATACTGTAGCTAAAAAACTTAAGTCGATGTTTGATGAGCAGAGAGTGAAAATTTTTGGTGATAAGGCTCAAGTTGGATAAAACTAATGGATAAAGAAAATTTAAAGTCTTGTTTAAGCGATCTTCAGTATAAAGTAACACAAGAAAATGCTACAGAAAGACCATTTGAGAATGCTTATTGGAATAATAAGCAGCGTGGTATCTACGTGGACATAGTCTCTGGTGAACCCTTATTTAGTTCTGATGCTAAATTTGATTCAGGGACTGGCTGGCCGTCTTTCTTTAAACCCCTAGTTCAGGAGAATATTACGGAGAAAGAAGATACTACTCATGGTATGCGCCGTGTAGAGGTTAGATCTAAGCAGGCGGATTCTCATTTAGGGCATTTATTTCCTGATGGTCCTAAGCCTACGGGGCTTAGATACTGCATAAACTCAGCGTCTTTAAAGTTTATTCCTTATGAAGAGATGGATGCTGCTGGTTATGCAGATTATAAAGAGTTTTGTTAGAAAAATATAGAAATTAAAGTTCGTGAGCAGTCCTTATTAATTAATTATTTAATAATTCTTCTAAATAATCAATATTTTTAAAGCTGATGAAATAGATTTTACGGTCTTTATGAAAGATCTCTTCATCCACCTTATCATTCATAACTATCGCGAACGGTGCTTTAGGATAGGCTTTTAAAAATTTAATAAGAGCTGGAAAGACCTCTGGTTTACGTAGAGATGATTTAACCTCTATAGGATAAGGAATGCGATTACGTTTCCAGATAAAATCTATTTCCATGCCATCAGAGGTTCTCCAGAAGAATATTTCGGTATCACTATCATCTGCGATGTTTAATAGATAATGATAGGTAAAGGTTTCTAAAATGCAGCCTTTATCAGCTCTATTAGTAAGTGAACTGAAATCCTTTATCAGAGCATTTCGCACACCTAAATCATAGTAATAGTATTTTTTTGATTTTTTAAGTTCGTTACTTAGGTTTCCTGAAAAGGATTTTAGGCTGTAGAGTACGAAGGTCTGTTCTAGTATGCTGATATATTTTTCTACAGTCGCTGCTGTTACTTTTATTTCATTGGCAAGGCTCGCTGTAGAAGTGATTTGTCCCTGTTTATCAGCTAATATATACAATAAATGATTAAAGGCTACTATATTCTCTTCTACGATTAGGGATTTCACATCTTTTTGAATATAGGCGTTGAGAATCTCTTGAAGATACTGCTGTCTATCTTTATGAGTAGGATGCTGTTTTAAGTCATATGTACCAGGTAATGCACCGTAGCAGAGGAATTCAGAGAGTTCTGATTTGATTCCAGAATTTGAGCAGAACTCCTTATAACTAAGTGGTTTTATCCAGTATTTTTTTAATCTCCCCGCAAGGCTCTCCTTGAGATGTTTATGCATTTCTAAAGCTGAAGAGCCAGATGCATAAATTTTCACTGAATGGTTCGACCAACTGCTTTCGTCATAAATGGCTTTAAATATTTTAGAAATATTTTCAAGATAGTGAAATTCATCTATAAAAATATACTGTCCTGAGCTTTTTAGTAGCTGAATTATTTCATTTTCACTACCGTTAAATAGCAGTAGCTGCTCAGAGAATTCTAAATTAAAATAGCGATAATTCTTTAATTCATTCGCTAATTTTTTCATTAGATATGTCTTCCCGACTTGCCTTGCACCCATAAGAATAATGATTTTTGGATTCTGGGAATCTTGAACTAGTGCTGGATAAATATTTCTTTTAAAACTCACTAATTAAGTTATACCAAATTTTTTAGAATCCTATATGATGGGTATAGAATTCTAATTTTTTTAGAATTCTATAGTGATATGCAAGAATTCTAAGAAATAATTCTATTTTGAAATATATTTGAGATCATTACATAACGCAGAAGCGTTTCATATCCAAGCACGCAGAAATACACGCTCAATTTATACGAATATAAGCCAGAAGATTGCTTAGAGCAAAAATCCAGAAAGGGAGTTTTGCCAAGAAGGCAAGAACAACTAAAAGATAAAAAATGGAGCGGGCGACGCGACTCGAACGCGCGACAGTCTGCTTGGAAGGCAGAAGCTCTACCAACTGAGCTACACCCGCAGATCAATGCTCATAAAAAGCAAAATCATTAGCGAATAAAAATTTTAGCATTAATAATCTTGTTATACTATTTAAAGTCGCTCTTTTTTAGTAGTTCTTTTAGTTTTCTAAAAGTGGTGGCATTAGTGCCGAATGCTGATGGTTTTGAAAAATAATGTTTAATGCTATAGTTAAGACTTTTATGAATCAGGCTCCAAGCTCGCAAGAGAGAGGGGTTCGTAATAATATAGTCGCAGGTCCACGTTCGCGGGCTAGTGCGGGTTTGAGAGAGAATAGTAATAACTCTTCTAGAAACGCTTTTGACACTAAAGCTGGGAATTCTAATTTAGTCGAGAGCTTAAAAAAAGAGGGTGCTAAAGTTGGTATACATCCTGAAATTTTTTATACAGCCAACAATTTAACGACTTGTCTTCTAGATGGGCAGACTGCTATTAAGATTTTTGGTTCTAGCTCAGCTTCTAAGTCATCGAATCTTCCAGAGGCTAAGAATTTTTTAGAAAATCTGTTTCAGACCTTTTTCACTGTATTTAATTTAAAATCCAAAGATGCAGTCGCGGACTCAGTTTCACCTCTAGAGACTCTTTATCAGAAAAGCCAAAACGCTGCTAATATAGATAATTTAGGCGAGCCTTGGGAGCATTTTAAAAAAGCTCTTGCCACTGGCCATTATCAATTAATGCCTATATATAACGAAAATTCTAAGGGTTTATTGGAACCTGCCGCCTTTGCAGTTTTTGAGAAATTAGATATGGGTGAAACTAAGACATCACTGTTTAAGCAGCTCGCACACAGCTCTTTTAGTGCAGCAGACATTAAGAATACTAAGGTGAATTTCCTTGATAAGGTTATTACTAACGGCTTTGATCCTAATCTTGATATGAATGCTCTGCAGCGTTTTTCAGTAGAGGCTTTTATGAATATGCAGTCTCGTGATTCAGTACTCATGGTGCCGTGGCGAGCTGATGCTGTGGAGAAGCTTTCGAACACAGTAGTAAAAGGCGTGAATCATATAGGTTTTACTCGCATTAATGGTGATATTCAGATTACCCCAAGGCATGAAATAGAAGGTAGGGAATACCCGACTCTTAAGGCTACGACTATTTTTACTAAGTATCCCAAAGATTTTGAGACGCGGGAATTAAAGGCACTCACACTTTTACAGGTTTTAAGTGAGCTGAGTGCTGGTCCTGTAATGCGTTTCAGTGGAGCTGCTGCGAAACAACAAATTAAAGCTCTTGTTGATGATACATTTAGGAATATTGATGCAGAAAGAGCTTCAGAGTCTAGGTCTTCGTTTAATCCGTTTAAGATCTTGGCTGGTTTTTTTGGTAGGTAAGAAGGATTGTCGGATAATGGCACTGTTGCCAAGTGAAAAATTCTAAGGACAAGAGCAGGATAGCACAAATAGGCTTTTGATGGATTTTAAAAAATTAGTTCAAGTCAGCTACTGCTGCTTTGGCTTGGGAGTCAGCATTTATAGTGCTTTTTACCATGGCTTCAGTTAGTGCTTGAGATGCTTCTTTATTGAGAGGTTTTCCAGCTTGCGTAAAATTTGTCATGGTTGGAAGAATATAAAAAATTAGCTTCGGTAGATTGTTGGCATCATTTTTATTAACAATAGTTATTTCGCCTGAATCGAACTTACCACTTTTAGTTGGTAAAAGTACATCTTTGATAAATATCGCATCATTGCCTTCTACATGAAGTCCTGGGATCACAACAGTTGGCTTTGGACCTTCTTCTCTGCTTGAGCCTCGTGCGATCAGTGCAGTAGTAGTATCCTTTAGTCTATCGGCTTCTGGGGATGCTTTTAATGCTTCAAGTGAATAGGTCCTTGCAAATGGCTCAAAAGCGTTTTTGAGTGCGTTTTTGTCCCCTTTCTCTAATGCTTTTATGCTTTCCTCTAATTCAGCTTTAATGGATATATTGGGTTGTTCTTTGATGATTTGTTTGGCTGCATTTAATACGACTTCTTTTAAATCTTTTCTTTCTAGTAGCAACTTCTGAAGATTAAATGGTGATTCAGTTACACTTATATTTTTAATTTCTGCCTTTTCATTCGTATTTACTGGAACAGCAAATTGAGCCTGTAGGTAGACACTATCATTTGCTAAAGCTTTAGATAAGAAAGACCTATTTTGATCTGATTCGCTTAATAATCTAGCTGCTTGATCAGGCGCGTTAGACTTACCGAAGAGATTCATTCCGTGCAAAATATTTTGAAAAGTGTTTAAAAATAGCTGCTTTGCAGCTTTCCCTGTAAACATAATTTCATAGTTCTCGACTTTAGGATTGTTAGATTCAACTTTAACCGCTTGAATTTTTTCTTTATTCTCATCACTTAAGAATTTAAGAGATTTTTGAAGATTGCCTGGTAATTCGCCGAAACTTAGTAATTTAGGCACTTCTTCCAGAGATTTTGTTTCTTTGGTGCTTAGCTCAGGATTTGCATTTGCAGTAGCTTTTGATTCGCTGGCTGGAGTCTCTTCTGAATCGGTATCAGTTGTACTAGCTTTTGGCTTTGCGAGTAATTTTCCAAAAAAGCCGCCAGTGCGTTTAATTTCATTGCTACCTTCTTCGATCTTCTGTAATTCTGGTAATTTGGCTCCACTGCCTACTTCTCCAGTATTAAGAATTCCAGTCGACGTTTCAGATGAACTTGTCACAGGACGATTAAGAAGCTTATTAAGCATTAAAGAACGAAATCCTTTCCTTTCTAAAACCCTCATGGAAACTAAATCCCAGAAAGAGTCTTATTTAACTAATTTATGAACTAAATAATAACCTTTTTTAAATTAACATGTCAATATTTATTTAGTGAAAAATAAATTAAGGAAGTGATGAAAAATTTCATTTTTCATCACGGACTGTCAGGTGAAGAGGTTAAGGATCCGCTCCCCGAGCTAGGTTTTATACCTCGGTCGGGGTCGAAAAATGCTAAAAATAGCATTTTTCAGCGGATCCTTGATTCATCTTTTGTAGATTTGCCGTGCTACAAAAATCTCAAGCTCCCCAAATATGCTATTCTAGTGACTTTGGATGAAAGTTAGCGTTATAGGAACAGGTTATGTAGGATTAGTTACAGCGACATGCTTAGCTTACCTCGGGCATGACGTAGCATGCTTAGATATAGATGAAAAGAAAATAGAAAATCTTAAAGAAGGAAAGATACCTATCTATGAACCTAATCTAGAGCAGCTTTTAGAAGATACTAAAAAAACTGATAAATTCCCTATATTCACTACCGATCCTAAAATCGCCATGGAGCATGGCGAAATAATTTTTATCGCGGTCGGCACTCCTCCAAAAGAAAATGGGGAGCCAGACCTGCGTTATATCGAAGCTTGCGCTAAGACCATCGGTAAACACGCTAAGCAGGACTGTATCGTTATAAATAAATCTACCGTACCAGTAGGCTCTGGAAACTGGGTCTACATGCTGATAGAGCAGGCTAATCCTAAGCTCAATTTCCATGTAGCTTCTAACCCAGAGTTTCTCAGAGAGGGTTCTGCGATATTCGATACTTTTTATGCAGATCGCATAGTTATCGGAACAGAGGGGACTGCTCGCAACAAAAACGCAGAAATTGGAGTTTGCGAGCAGTCCCTAGATGAAAATTTTGCGAGAGCTAAGTTAAAAGAACTATATAAACCGCTTATAGAACAGAGCTTCACCCCTCCAAGCTACTGCCCGAGACCTAATGGTCAAGCTCATATACCTTTTATCTCGACTGACATAACCAGTGCAGAGATGATTAAATACAGCGCTAACAGCTTTCTTGCTATGAAAATTAGTTTCGCTAACCAAATCGCTAATATCTGTGATCTTGTTGGGGCTGATGTTACAGAAGTTATGCATGGCATCGGTACTGATTCACGCATAGGCAGTAAGTTTTTAAATGCTGGTATCGGCTGGGGTGGAAGCTGCTTCGGAAAAGATGTTCAAGCACTTATTAAGATAGCTGAAGAGTATGATTATAATCCAGAATTACTGTATGGGACGACTAGCGTAAATTATAAGCAGCGCAACCTTGTTATTAAAAGACTTCAAGATCAGATGAAAATCCTTAAAGGTAGAAAAATAGGATTACTAGGGCTTGCCTTTAAACCTAATACCGATGATCTTCGAGATGCACCCGCTTTAGATATCGCTAAAGCCTTAATTAAACTTGGTGCGAGTGTCAGCGTTACTGACCCTATCGCTGCTGAAAACTGTAAAAAGCAAAATCCAGACTTAGAAGTTAATTATGTAAATGACCCTTATGAATTAGCTCAAGGGAAAGATGCTTTAATCTTAGTTACAGAATGGGATGAATACAGAAAACTTGATCTAGAAAAGGTTTTCAGCTCTATGGCGGGTCCTAAAATCCTTTTAGATGGTAGAAATATTTACAGCCCTGCGGATGCTAGGGAAATAGGGTTTAATTATATTAGTATTGGTAGATAAGCTAAAATTAAACTGTCATTATGGCTAAAAAAAGTATTTTAATAACTGGTGGAGCTGGCTTTATCGGCTCACATCTTGCTGAAACACTTATTCAGTCTGGTGAAAAAGTTATAGTCGTGGATAATTTAGTCACGGGTAATCTTGAAAATATCAGACCTTTACTAAATCATCCTAATTTTAAATTTTTAGAACATAATGTCTCTGAGCATATAGAGATAGAAGATGAGCTAGATTGGGTTATGCATTTCGCTAGCCCAGCGAGTCCTATAGATTTTAAAAAACTGGCGATCCCCATCTTAAAAGTGGGCAGCTTAGGTACACATAATGCCCTAGGTTTAGCTAAAGAAAAGAAAGCTAAGTTCTTCTTAGCGAGTACGTCTGAAGTCTATGGTGATCCACTAATACATCCACAACCTGAAAGCTACTGGGGGAATGTAAATCCGATAGGGCCACGTGGCGTATATGATGAATCTAAGCGCTTTGCTGAAGCTATCACTATGGCTTATCACCGAGAACACGCTATTGATGTAAGAATTATCAGAATTTTTAATACCTACGGTCCAAGAATGCGTGCTGATGATGGTAGAGTAGTCTGTAATTTTATAAATCAAGCACTAGAGAACAAAGACATAACTATCTATGGCGATGGCTTGCAGTCAAGAAGCTTTCAGTATGTAGACGATCTAGTAAATGGCATTATTAAACTTATGTCAGTGAATCACAATGAGCCAGTAAATCTTGGGAACCCTTATGAATTCACGATGCTAGAGCTTGCTGAAAAAGTTATCACTCTAACTAAATCGAAATCTAAAATTATTTTTCTTGAATTACCAGAAGATGATCCGAAGAGACGTAAACCAGACATTAGTAAAGCTCAAGCTTTGCTGGACTGGGAACCAGTCGTGCAGCTAGAAGAGGGCTTAGTTAGGACTATAGAGTTTTTCAGTCGGGAAAAAGTCTAGATTCAAATCAACATCTATAGACTAAATCCCCTCCCACATAAACCTCTTTAACTCTAGTCTTCTCTCCATCTAAAACTAAGGCATAAGGATCTACTGAATCTAGATCTAAATTATCATCCATCACCTCAAAAACTACGTAATCAGCATACTTAGTATCTTCTAGGCTGCCTATCTTATCATCCATACCAATAGCTTTAGCAGCAGAACTAGTTAATATCTCAAACTGTCTCCTTGAACTTAATTCAAGAGACTGATGTGTAATTCCAGTTTCCATCATTGTTTTAAACAGCTTGAATTCTGATCTTAAATCCAAGTCATAATTAGAAGCTTTACTATCTGTACCTAGCCCGTAATTAATAGCAGCAGACTCCTCCCAAAGAGAAATTTTCGCCGTATTATGCTTTAAAAACTGATTACTACGTGGACAACTAACCAAAGAAACTTCAGAATAATTAGCAAATTCTTGAATCTCGCTCTCTGAAAGATTTACAGCGTGAGTTAGTAAATATTTTAGAGGTTGACTCCTCGCTTTATTTTCTGTACTAAGTACATATTTCTTAAAATAAGCCCAAGAGGACTCAGCCTGTTTTCTATACTTTTTCTTTAAATCCAAGACTCCAAGAGATTCCCAGAAGTCATAAAGTAACTCTAATTCTTTATCTTCATTTATTAATAAACCTTCCATATCATCGGGCGTAAGATGATACTTTTGCAAAGCTCTATCTCCAGTATTTTGATTACGCTCAAAATCTACACCTCTAAAATACTTTTCTTCTAACTCATCTTCTGCAAAGTGCATTAATAGCAGAGGTAGCACACCAGAAGAATCTTTAGAGAATTTTTGCTGAACTCCAATTTCTGCGTTTTCTTCAATAGTGTCTTTAGAGAAAAATACTTGTATCTCTTCAAGCAATTCACTAGAGACACTGTATAAAGAGTGTGGTGAAAGAGCGAACTGAATTTTATGGTTCTGCTCGGGCATTACAGCAGAGAGCTCAGCTTTTAAACTTCGTGTCATCAGCCCTAATTCTTCTAGCGCCTTATTTAAAATACTTTTAGCTTGCTGTGGATCAGAACCGAAGAGCTCAAGCCCAATAATTCCTCTTAAACCAGTTTGCTGAAAAGCTTTTACGCTTGCATCCAAGTGAGAAGTATTATCTATTAAAAACGTCGTACCTGTACTAAGTGCGAGCCTTGCCCCTGCAAGGCTTGCCGTCACGGGATCAAAAGATTCATTTTGAACTTTATGCATTAAATCTTTTAACCAAGCAAAGAGATTTTTAGGCTTTAAATCCAAATGCGTATATGCAAGATGTGAGTGTAAATTTATAAATCCTGGTGAAATTATCTGTTTTTTGGCTAGGTTATCTGGTGTATTTATTTCAGATAAGGCTGATACAGTAGCTATATAACCATTTTCTGAGTTGATTTTAGCGTTTTTGACTAGTTCTTTTGAGTTCCTGATTATTATATTCTGGGTATATTGATCTAGTACCATAGCTTTTAGCTTAACACCAACAAAAATGTACGATCTTATGCTTGAATTAGAAATTGTCCGGAATGAAGAGAAACATCTTGAAATTGAGGTGGGTGGGCAGTTGCTTTATAGCGAAGCGGAGAAATTTAAAGATACTATTCTGCCTTATCTAAAAGAACAGAATAAAGTGATCATAGATTGTAAAAGATTAGATTTTATTGATAGTGCTGGAATGGGTTCTTTTGTAAGACTCTGGAAAGAGTGTAAAATCATTGGAGCGGAGCTTGAATTTCAGAATGTCGTAGATCATGTTCAAAACCTTTTGAAAATCGCAAGGTTGCACCAATTGACGAGTATTAGTTCCCAGACTAGCTAAAGTGAAAAATAATTCTAAAACCACTGACACCGATAATATAGAAAAGACTGATAAGAAAAATGCAGAAAATGAACTTGTGCATCGGTCTCTAGAAGAATTACAAGCACAGCTTGAAAGCCTCACAAAACAGCTTGAGGAAGAGCGTTTATTAAATGCAGAAAAAACTGCAATCATGGAGAAGACTTTAGCTGAGACTGAAAGGCTGTCTCTATATTTACAAAACACTACCTTCGCTTTAATGCAGGAAAGACAGTCCGCTCATGCTTTAGCTGAAAGAGAAAGACTTTTAAATCAGTGGGTAGAAAAAGTTAACAGCTCACTTAACATCACTCACATACTTAAATATCTAACT
The DNA here is from genome assembly GCA_046080385.1 of bacterium. Taxonomy (GTDB): domain Bacteria; phylum Cyanobacteriota; class Vampirovibrionia; order LMEP-6097; family LMEP-6097; genus LMEP-6097. Next base: position 5,755 of record JBJTTW010000243.1, on the reverse strand, counting down.
AAACAGATGGCTAAATTCTTTAAAGTAAGTCGCTGCGGGATAGTTTTTTTACAAGGTAATAAATTTCAAGTCGTAGAGTTCTGTGAAGATGAGCATGGCCGTAACTTAGAATATAATTTACTGAAGCGAGATGAATTTTTCTTCCGAATACTTAGATGTAAAAGACCTCTACAGTTTGAAGAAATAAACCGTGAATACTCTAATCATTTCTTAGATGATGTTTTCTCTTTTCTTTCAGTACCCTTATTACTCAGGAATGAAGTCTTGGGCTTGATTTATTTACAGGACTGCTCACGGCATAATGACTGGCAAGATAACGATATTCAGTTATTACAAGCGATCTCTTATCCGTTAATGACAGCGATAGAAAGAGCACGCTTATTTAAAAAATCACATGAAAGAACTAAACAAGCAGAACTCTTAAATAGCCTAACTAGCCAAATTCGCTCAAGCTTAAACCTTAAGGATATACTTTCTAGAACAGTTAATGAGTTAGGCTTTGCCGTAAAAGTCTCTCGCTGTTTCCTTTTCATGAATGGTCATATCTCAGAAGAATTCTGTGCGACTGGTGTTCCGAATATTACAGGGCAATGCAAGCATTTAATTCTTGATAAGTTAAATACTAAAGATATCTACGCGACGATAATCATCGAAAACCTGATTTCGACCGAGAATTTACAAAAATTAAATGATGAAGAAAAACAAGAACTCATAAACTCTGGAGCAAGATCTGCACTAGCTACGCCACTTTTCGCCCAAGGTGAATTAAGGGGCTGGATAGTATTTCAGTCTCTATTTCCCCGCACTTGGACTGAAGATGAAGTCACATTCGTAGAATCAGCTGCTAGTCAGGTTATAGTAGCGATGACACAGTCAGAAATTTATGAGCAGTTAAATGCTTATCAAGGCAGGCTTTCACGTGAATTAAAGCAAGCAGCAAGGGTACAGAGCTCACTTATTGGTGGTGATATTTTAAATACTTCTATGAATATTTCTGTACTTTATAAACCACACAGCAACGTATCTGGTGATTTCTACTGGGTTTCAGAGCTTTCACCAGATGTAGTCGGAGTTTTAATCGGCGATGTATCTGGTAAAGGGCCAGCTGCTGCCCTGCTCACTGGTTATATCCTCGGACAGTTTAATGCGATTATCGAAAACTCTTCACTAGCCTGGGCTCCAGAAAAAGTTATATCTTTTTTATGTGACTCACTGCTCGCCCAAAGCAATAATTCTGATTTTTATGCGACCGCTTGGTACGGAGTTTTTAATTTACATACTGGAGAGCTAGCATATACTAATGCTGGCCACCTGAAGCCTTACGTCATACAAGATGGCAAAGCCACTATGCTTTCCGCGGATGAAGCTACTGGTGTACCACTCGGCTTAATAGACCCAAGAGACCTAGAAGCTTATTACCAAAGGCAGACTATTCAGTTATCGCCGAAAGACAAGCTCATACTTTTCACAGATGGCTTTATGGAACAGACTCTTATCAGCCCAAGTAATAATAATGAGGACTGGATGTTAGACTCCCTACAATCTATGACTGATAAAAGCGTTAAACAAATCACTGAAGGATTAAATCAACAGTTAAATAAAAGAGTCGGGGACAGTGAAGTCACGGATGACAGACTTTTACTCTGCATAGAACAAAAAGAATTTAAATTAGAAGCAGTCGACATGACCAATTATCAAAACTGTGATAATTATATAAAAGCCTTAATCGATGACTGCAAGACGCATGGACTCTCAGAGCAAAGCAGCCTCATCTTAAGACTCGGTCTAACTGAAGCATTCGCCAACGTAGCTCAATACGGTGTCAGGAACTCTGGAGAAGCTCATGTTCAAGTCGGTTATGAGATTAAAGATGGCTCACTGAAAATCGTTATGATAGACCCTGGGAAAGGGTTTAACTGGCAAAGGCATAAACATATGAGTATCGATGAAGTTAGCACGGAAAGTGAAGGTGGCAGAGGAATTCCGCTTCTGAAAGAAATTTTTGATAAAATTACATGGAACTACCTCGGTAACCATATGGGTCTCTTTTTTTACTGGTAAAAATTTCATGGATAAAATAGCAATACTCGGCTTAGGCAAAACAGCATTCTCTTTAATTAGACATGCATTAGACGATGAGCTTTATGATATTACTGTGATAGAGCAGAAAGAGAGAAACAGTTTTCAAGAATTGATGTCACAGATTGACTTTTTAACTCAAGAAGGCGTTAAATTCCACTTCGGCACTCAAGAAATGAGCCTCCTTAATGATATAGACATCGTCGCTATTAGTCCTGGTTTTCAGCCCGACACTGAAATTATTCAGCATATCTGTAAGTTAGTGGAACAGGATAAAATTAAGTATCTGACAGACTTAGATTTATTTATTACTAAATTACAGGGTCTAGAAACCACTGTAAACGCTGTTAGATACATCGCGGTCACTGGCACTAACGGAAAAACCACTACTAGTGAGCTAACTGCTCATTTACTGGGGACTAAGGCTGTCGGGAATAATGGTACACCTTTCTTAGATTTCTGGAGCTATAGTAAAGCTAATGTCGCTGTTCTCGAAGTAAGTTCCTTTCAGCTATTTTATTCTAAGCAGTCTATCCTCGAAAAATTTCCAGCACAGGCTGCCATTTATTTAAACCTCACAGAAGATCACCTAGACTGGCACCGTAATATGGATGAATATAAAACCAGTAAGAAAAAGCTATTTAATCTATCTAGTGACTATGAAAATAGCCTTATTTTCAATTATGATGATCCTTATTTACTAGGATTAGCTCATGAATTTAATGCTGAGAAGAATATTCTTAACCAAGCTTCCCTAAAGGAACCTAATGATGAAGAAGCAGAAGCGTCTGCCGGTGAGACTCTCTCTAGAATTAAATTCTTTTCCTCTACTGTTAATTTAAATGAAAAACCTGAATTAAATGAGTTTGACGTCGCGTTTTTGCATGATAATTTTTTTCATTTAAGATTAAATGGGGGAATTAAAAAAATCTGCCATATTGACTCTATACAGCTCAAAGGTGCTCATAATTATTCAAATGTTTTATCCTCGCTACTTGCCTGTTCAGATTTTACAGATGTAGCAAATGCTGAATTTATAGCTAGGCTTCAGTCTTTTAAACCTGTAGAACATAGGCTGGAATTTGTCGCAAAGATTAATGGTAAGGATTTTTATAATGACAGTAAAGCCACCAATCCAGAATCTGCAATCAAGTCACTCACAGCTTTTAACAAATGTTTAGCTATAGTCGGCGGTAAAAATAAGGGTTTAGATCTAGATGAATTTATTAAAGTGCTTACAGAGAGAGCTGAAGCTGTATTTATAATAGGGGAACTCAGCGATAAAATCGCTGATGCACTAAAAAACCAAAATTATCAGAACTTTGTTAAAGTTAAAGATTTAGAAAAGGCCATTAATGCTGCACTTGCCTCTCCACAAGAGATTCCAGTAATACTATGTCCTGCGAGTTCTAGCTTTGATATGTTTAAGAATTTTGAAGAGAGGGGAAACATCTTTAAAGACCTTGTTCTTCAAAAAATGAATTATCATTGTTAAAGTGAAGAATATTTCTAAAGTTGATCAACCTTTAATGACTTTAAGTATAGCCATTGTTTTACTTGGCTTTGTTTTTGTTTCGAGTGCTTCTTGGCATGAATCATATCATTACACAGAATCTGCGTGGACTTTTATCTGGAAACAGGCTCTTTATGTATCCTTTGGTATACCTGTAATGCTAACTATGAGTTTTTCGCATTTTAAATGGTGGCAAAAATATACCTTGCCTATTGCCATCGTAGTGTTAATACTACTGATAATCAACGCTAAATATGGGGTTGTTGTTGGCGGGGCGCGCCGCTGGCTAAATATTTTTGGTTTTATAAATCTTCAAGTCTCGGAATTCGCGAAAATATCATCGGTACTGCTTTTTACTAAAGCTTTTTTTGAGAAGCGTGGCTTTTGGCTAGCAAGCATCATGTCTATATTTATGATGTTACTGACTTTAAAACAGCCAGACTTAGGCAGCTGCTTAATTATCGCAACTGGTATATTTTTTGTAATACTGGCAGCTAACGTAAATCTATGGTTTATAGGTCTAGGAGTAGGTGCTGGAGCGAGTGCGGTTATTATTCATATTTTAAACACCCCTTACCAACTCGCAAGAATAAAATACTGGTTAGATCCTCACTCTGACCCACTTGGCTCAGGCTACAACCTAATCCAGTCACAGTATGCGATTGGCGCGGGCCAGCTCTGGGGACAGGGTTTAGGTGGCTCATTACAGAAACTCGGCGCCCTTCCTGTTTCCCATGCTGATTTCATATTTTCTATAATCTGTGAAGAAATGGGCTTTCTTGGTTCCACTGCGATCTTGTTACTTTTTTTCTTATGGATCTTAAGAGCTTTGCAGATCTGTTATTCTATGCCAGATAATTTTGCACGCATGATGGGGATTGGCTTAATAGGGCTCATGGCTGTACAGATCATTACTAATATAGGCGTAGCGACAGGCTTACTGCCAATTACTGGTGTCACACTGCCTTTCGTCAGTTATGGTGGTAGTAGTTTAATTAGTTCCTGTGTTATTGCAGGGATTTTACTGAATGTTTCTCGGTTTAAGGAGTGGGGGTGAGGAATTGCCGAACTATGTCTGGTTCTGTAGCAATTTGCTGAAAAGCCTCTGGTCTCTTAGACGCCGCAAAGAAGGTTCTCCAGAGGGTTTTAGAAACATCAAAGTCCGTGCTGAGTTCTAACGAGTTAAGCACGATTAGAATGGCTTCTTTAAAGCTTTTCCCATCTATATCAGTGGCTATCTTGTTTAAAGTTTCGGAACCAATATTCTGAAATAATTCTTTTACGTCATTAGCAAAGCCATATTCTTTCAATGGTAAATATAACTGTCTCAGTTTCTGCAAGGATTTAACTGAGTTAACTTTATCTTTCATGAATAAATTTATTAACTCTTGGCGCTTAGCCCCGTCACTATAAGCTAATTTTAAAATATTCATCATAGGACCATCACTAGGATTACCTAGAATCTAGTCTGAAGTTAAATTAAGAAAAAGAAGCTCATTGTATAAAGGTTTCAATAGCAAAAAGTAACCTAAAACAATGAGCAAGTATAACCATATCACGGAAGCAGTTCGTCAGAAGATAGAGGCGATGTTAATTTTCATGCCGATACAGAAGAATATCGCGAGTTCAGTAGGAATAAGCGAAGGAGCCTTAAGTCTTGAGTTAAAGCGCAATAAGCATCCGAGCGGTACATATTCAGCAGAATACGCAGAAGCCCAAGCTCGTAAGCGTAGAAAAAGCTCAAAGATTAGAACAGTGCTCACGGGTAGAGTATCAGAGTACATAGAAACAAAACTAAAAGAATATTGGAGCCCAGATCAATTCATGAATTTGATAAGATTCCAAAGAATAAAAGACTAACTTTAACCCTAGATAATGGTACGGAATTTACCTGCCATGAAGCAATCACAGAGATTACGGGAATTGAATGCTACTTTGCAGATCCGTATAGCTCTTGGCAAAGGGGTTCTGATGAAAATACAAATGGTTTAATTAGACAGTTTTTACCAAAAGGCATGAGCCTGAAGGAAGTAACTCAAGAGCAGCTTGATCGAATAGCATTCTTAATTAATAAGCGTCCTAGAAAAAGGCTAGCTTACAGAACACCACTTGAAGTGTTTTTTGATACGGGATAGCCCAAAACTTTCTCCTGAAACAAGCTTC
>JBJTTW010000242.1:0-4567 GCA_046080385.1 bacterium | reverse complement strand
TTGCCCTGATAAACACTCTCTAACAGTTCTTGAATATTAAGCTGAGTTTCCTGAAAGCTTGAATTATGCTTCTTTAGAGCATCTATGTCTTTATTAATTATTTTATCGTCAATCGAACATCTAAAGCTGTCCATAATGTTTTCTCCTACTGGGTTTGAATTACTATCTATATTTTTAAAATCACTACCAATTAATCTGTGCATGGATTACCTCCTCCACTCTGTGATTCACATAGCTCATGGTGGTTTGAACGTTGGCATGTCCTGCGATAATTTGAAGATGGCTTAAAGGCACTCCACGATTAGCATAATGAGTCAAAGCACCACGCCTGAAGCTGTGCAATAAGCCTTTTAGGCCTGCTTTTTTAAAAATATATTTAACTCTTTTTTCTAGTCTGTCTAAGCTAAATTCACGCCCATCAGATAGAAGAAAAGCTTTTAATGATTTAGACTTTGGTCTAATTTCATTTAGATACCTTTCTAAATGTGGTTTAAGCTCTTGATTAATACCTACATATCTATCTTTAAAGCCTTTCCCTTGTCTTACGAGAAGACGATTAGCTTTCAAATCCAAATCCGTTATTTCAAGGTTAATGATCTCTGAGGCTCTGAGAGCTGAAAAGAAGGCAAAAATAAAAAGAGTTTTCATTGTCTCTTTATTAACTCTCCTACTAGAGAGGGTCTCAATAGTACCTAAAGCTTTATTTAAGTCATCTAAGCTTAGAGTATCTATTACCCTAGATACGGTTCTTTTGATTTTCAGATCTTTAAATTTGATAAAAGCTTCCTTTACCTTTTCTAAATTTACGGATTTGATTAACTCAATTAATTCATTAGTCATTTAATAGCTCTCCCTTATAAATTAAAAATTTGGCTAAGCTTACCCCAGCCTCTTTTATATGCTTGCGAGTCGAGTAAGCATGAGATGGGCAGCTATCTATAGCCATTACACAGGCTTGATAGAGATTCGAATAATCATTTTTCAGGTATTGAAAGAATTTAACCGCAGCATTAAAGTAAATTCTTCTAGTGTTCGGTCCTACTATTCTTCCATAACAGGAGGCAGCATTTCTCATGGACTGGTCCCATGCTTCTATTACTGATTTATGTTGTGTTGGGATCTTTTGTTTTAGTTTATGTATTTTTTGATCTGTTCTTGTAAAGCCTCTGGCTACTGCAATAGAATTGCACAACTCTTTTTCAAAAGTCATCTTATTATCCTTTAATAATATAAATTTCAATGAACGCACAAGGCTCATTGAGCTAAAAACTGTTTACTATACCGCCCTAAACATAAACTCCCCGTTATTACGGATTCATGTAGAAGAAAATATTAGTAAAATTAGAACTAGCCAAACTCCCCGTTACTACGGATTCAAATAGCTCTAACTATCTGGTCTTAATATATCACTTTTTTTCTGGTCAGGAAAGGCCGATTAGTCAAAGTATTTAATTTATTTTTTACCGACCACCCAAAGAGAAAAATTCATCTATAAGATATAATAAACTAGTCCCGCACGGAACGTCTGGTGATTACTGTATTCTGACTCTTAAAAATGGCTCCCAAGACTGGATTCGAACCAGTGACCGATCGGTTAACAGCCGATAGCTCTACCGCTGAGCTACTTGGGATCAACGCTAGATTATAATACCACAAGAAAGTATCTATCTAAAGTCCTTTTTTAAGGAATAATTATTAAAATTTACCAACAATCAGTAAAACACAGCAAAAAGCTTAGATCAAAAGTATTGAATTAAACAAATATAAGTGAAGTGAAGAAATTTCAATTTAGGCTAGATGCTGTATTAAAGTACAAAAAGATACTGAAAGATAAACAGCTCGCCCAATACAATAAAGCATTACAAGGTTACCGTGAAATCGAAGATAAAATCACAGCCATAGATGATAAACAAGAAGAGGTTTATCAGACTATGATTCAAAAAGCTCAAGAGGGCTTTAATCTTCTCGATCATCAAAGTAAAGAAATATTCGGTCAAAAGCTCCAGCATGAACGTAATACAGAAACAGTTAGGTTAGCTAAAAGACAAAAACTAGTCCAAGTAGAACAAAAAAAACTAGTAGAGTACTCTCGTGATGAAAAAGGACTAGAAATCTTAAAAGAAAATGCACTAGAAGACTATAAAAAAGAGCTTTTGCAAGAAGAGATAAAGGAAATAGATGATTTAGTTTCCACTCGTTTTAGGGTTAATGAATATTAACTATGCAGGAAATTCTAAATCCCCTAAAATCAGTAACTCCAGTGCAGGCTATTGACTTTTCCTCTAATGCTAAACTAGAGCCGAGATCTACTCGTAGTAATAGTTTCCAAAAAAGTGGACAAAGTAGTGGATCAAACAAGAATCTTAATCAGGCAGGTCAAAGTACTACAAATACCGAATCTACAAATACACAAAAGCTAACTAAAAATACCAATGGTACGGATAAAACAACTAACAGCGAAGTGGACAGTTTCGATAAAACCTTAACAGAGCAGTCTTCTAGCAGTAAAAAATCTACCGATGATGCAGCAGAAATTAATAAAGAAGAGATAAAAAAAATCACCAAAGAAGTTCTAAATGCATTAATCGCATTTATACAGCAAACTCAGGTAGCAAAAGTACAAGAACTGCCTCAAGTTGAGATTCAAGGCTCTATAGGACAAGATACCACTGCTATAACAGATTTATCAACCATACAAAATGGTCTCCTAGATGCAGGATTAGCTAAGACCACCACAGCAGAACACACTAATAGCACTGCTATCAACAGTTTATTACAAAGCTACGCTAATGAAATTAGCTTAAGCAGTTCAGGTGATAGTGAAACGACAACACCAATAAGCGAACTCGTTAATCAACTTTTAAATAGTCCTGAGCTGGCTGACAAGGCTCCTGAACTTAAAGCAGTGGTTTTAAATGAAATAGTTTCAGCACTCTCAGATAAATTAGAAAAAATGCAAAGCATTTTAAATAAAGAGATAGAGAATATAAATATCAGTGATATTTCTTTAGAAAAATTAGCTTTAGATTCTGAAACACAGTTACCAAAACTCAATCCAGAGCTAGAAGCCAAGTTAAACCAAATAATTAAACTTGGCGATAAAAACGAAGAAGTCACTAAATTACTAGAAGTTAGTTCAGCTCTCAGCGAGGAACTTAATGCTCAATTAAAAAATATAAATAAAGCGAACTCTGCATCTAATCTTAATGATGATGAAACTAAAAGCATCAAAACGGAAATTCTCCAATTACTCGGAGATTTTGATGGTGACTTTAAAATAGAGCTTGATTTCAAACAAGAAAGCCTAGGGGATGATGAAAGCATCTCTAGCATAGACTTAGAGACTGTGCTAGTCGACCAAGCTCCTCTTAATAGCGATAGCCAAAACAAAGACAGCAACTTACTATTTCACAAAGAAGTCAAACTCAGTCACAGCCGTAATCCAGAAAATATAAATACCGCTATGAAAGCAGCTGAACTGGTAAGGACTTTACCAGACTTGGTTAAAGATACAAATCCTAATTCTAGCCGTGAATTAAAAATAAAACTCAATCCAGAAGAATTAGGAACAGTGGATGTCAGTATCAGTAAAAACGCTGATCAGCAGATCTCAATTCAACTCAGTGTGACAAATGAAGCAGCAGAAGAAACTTTAAAACATAAAATATCTGAGCTTACAGCAGCACTAGGTGATAAAGGTGTCTCTATCAGTGATATCAGCATTAGTAAATCTAGTTCAGGTAATTTAAACGATAAAAATCCAGAAGGGAAAAATTCTTTTAATGAAGGTAGAGAGGAGCAGAAAAAAAGACAAGAAAGTAATCAGCGTCAGCAAGACGACAGAACTAAAGATCAGTACAGCTTTCAAACAGAGCTATTTAGCATTTTAAGGTGAAAGCCATTATCCCTAAGGTAATTAAAGATAAAAAATAAAAGGAAAAATTTATGCCAGTAAGTCCCGCAGGAACCACACCGCCCACAACAACAACAACAACACCACCAACAACAACAACAACAACACCAACACCAATAGATGGAACCACAAAAGCAGGAACCAGGAATACACCAATAGGCGGAATAATTGATGAAGCAGCTATAGACAAGGCAGTAGCTAGAACTAAAATCAATGGTGGAGCAACTAGTGATTTTGATCCAGATATGTTTCTTAAGTTATTATCAGCACAATTAAAAAACCAGAGCCCTTTTGACACTGTAGAAACTGATCAAATCGTCCAACAGCAAGCAGTTATAGCTCAAGTAGAACAATCAGCTCAACAAACGAAGTCCATTAAAGAGTTAAATACCACGCTTAAAACTGAATTACAAGGATTAAAGCTTAGTATTAGAGAAATTCGAGATTTTATAATTACAGGTAGAGCCCCAGCTGTCACAACTAGTCAGACGACAAGTACGACTGGAGGAAATTAATATGACTTTTTTTAATAAGCTCACTGGCACTCTAGCAACAAACATCGGCAAAGGTGTACTCCAAGGTCTCAAGCAATCTGTTAAAGACCTTAGTGGTGGGTCTAATGCATTAAATAGCTTCGCTTCGCTTATAAACAGT
>JBJTTW010000241.1:0-1807 GCA_046080385.1 bacterium | reverse complement strand
CAAGTACCAGACACTACGACTAAAATAGAGATAGGAGCAGATGGAAAATCTGTCAGCGAAGCAGGTATAGAATGGATTTTAAATCCTTATGCTGAATTTGCTGTAGAAAAAGCTTTAAAGCTTAAAGAAGCTAATGATGCGGTCTCTGAAATTATATTAGTAGCCTTAGGTCCAGACAGAACTGTCTCTGCCATTCGCTCAGGATTAGCGATGGGAGCAGATCAGGGAGTTTTACTTAAATCAGATAAATTAAACGCTAAACCTTTAGCCGAAAAAATAAAAGAACTAGATGTAGATTTAATTCTCGCTGGTAAAAAAAATATAGATATAGAAGCAGTATGGCTAGAAGCTGGAGTAGCAGCACATTTAGATATACCTATGCTAGCTAATGTAAATAAAATCGAATGGGAAAATGGTAAATTAATCGCTGAAAGAGAAGTGCCTAGTGGTGTAGAGAAGTTTGAATTAAGCCTACCAGCTTTGGTAACCTGTGATAAAGGTAAAGATGAACCAAGATACGCATCAGTAATGGGTTTAATGAAAGCCAAGAAAAAACCTTTAGAAGAAATAGATGTAAGCATAGAAAGTGCTACTGGCTTAAATCCAGTGGAAGCGAAGCTGCCAGCAGCTCGTACTGGTGTGAAAATTTTTGAGGGACCTGCTCAGGAAACTGCTAAGCAGCTTTTAGAAGCTTTAAAGAATGAAGCCAAGGTGCTTTAATTGATATTATCTAATATATGTCCTTTTTCAAAAAGATTTTAAGTAAAATACCTTTTCTAAAAGGCAGTGAGAAAACTGAAAATAAAGAACAACCTCATTTAGCTGAAAGTGGAATCTTAGCTAATATATCAGAAACAGATTTAATATCAAGCAGCTCCTCAAATGCAATATTAGAAAGAGTCTTAATCAAAAAAGAAGACCTAGAAAATCTAGAAGAAGAATTAATCCGCTCTGATTTAGGCGTAGATTTAGCTATGGATTTCACCGAGCTTTTACGTAAAGAGCTTAAAGCCCAGAAAGAAATTTATAAAGATGACTTACAAGACAAGCTCAAAGAGTTTCTGCTAGGAGCTTTCACCGAAGTTAAAATTCAGAGAAATAAAGCACAGCTAAGCCCTGCTAACGAAAACGCAGAAATTGGAGTTCAGCTACAAGCCCCAGATCCTTTTAAATTTACCTGTCCAGAGAATGTGCTAACTGTCGTCATGATACTTGGCATTAATGGTGTCGGGAAAACTACTAGCATAGCTAAACTCGCTTATAAATACAGAAACTCAGAGAATAAAAAAGTATTAATCGCCGCTGGAGACACTTTCAGAGCAGCAGCAGAAGACCAACTGCGTACTTGGGCAGAGAGAACTGGCACTGATCTAATCGAAATGCCACATGGATCTAAATCCAGTGCTGTGGTTTATAAAGCGATAGAGAAAGCTAAAAATGAAAACTATGATCTTGTTTTAATAGACACCGCTGGTAGACTGCATAACAAGAAAAATTTAATGGAAGAATTATCTAAAATTCAAGAAGTGGTGAAAAAAAATCTAGATGGTCAAGCTTACCATTTGGAGACCATGCTGGTTTTAGATGCTTCTATGGGGCAGAATTCTCTGATACAGGCTCAAACTTTTAATGAGCTTTGTGAAGTGAACTCTATCATTCTGACTAAGTTTGATGGTTCTTCTAAGGCTGGAACTGTCTTTTCTATCGCCCATAAACTTAAAATCCCCGTTAAGTTCTTAGGTGTGGGAGAAAAGATGGAAGATCTAGAAGAGTTTAGTCCAGAAGCTTTTACTAAGAAGTATTTTTA
>JBJTTW010000240.1:0-2283 GCA_046080385.1 bacterium | reverse complement strand
TTTTGAATAAGAATCCAGTAAACATGAGTGATCTAGATCGGGAATTTAGAGATCTTTTTTGTTTACTAGACAATATGGTAGACGTGAGCTTAAAAATGAAGTTTCCTAGCTTAATAGCAGAAAACCTAAGGGAAACAGAAGATCTAGTTAAAGCATATGTTTTGTTTAATAAAGATATTTACTCAAATGAAGAGCAAAGTGACATTGAATCTAAAATACAAGATTTTTTTGCGTTACAATATTTGGGTTTTAATCAATATCTAAAAAATTTTAGAAGAAGCTTAAGCAGTAGCTTAGAAGAGGTTAAAGATGATAAGAATTTATATCAAAAAATTCTTAAGATGAGCGAGGTAATTAATAGTTCTCTTAAATATATTGATGATACGCAAAATAAATTTAAAACTATTCTAGAAAAGGATTTTAAATCATTTGCTTTAACTAGTAATATAGAACTAAACTCTGGTGATGAAAAATTAAAAGAGGCATTGTCACAATATTTAGGTGAAGTCAGTGGAAAATCAAAGACAGGTCCATATTTTGAGAATAATTCTTTCTCTTATGAAGGCTGCACTTGGCAATGTGAAGAGATTAAAAAAGCTTTTAAAATATTAAAGGGTCAAAGTAAAGATGAAAGAACTAGAGTGAAACTAGCTGCTTATGCAGATCAGTACAAAAAAACATTTAAAGCCTATGCCCTTGAAGAGTTCCCGTCTAATCAAGCTAATTCCAGAAAGAATTCATCTAAACAAGCAACTAAGGTCAAAAAAGATATCATAGTAAAACTTCTACAAGATTACTTAATTCAAAATAAACATTAAAATCAACTCCAGATTGACTCTTTTTTTATGCTTCGCTAGTTAATACAATCATCTCTACAGAAAGGATTCAGAGACTTCTATTGACTCCATTAAATTTAGAGTCAATGGAGTTAATTATTTCACTCACAAGCCTGATATATTTTTTCTTAGCAAAGTCAGTATGAGCTAGTCAGCCAGCTGATAAAAGTTACAACACAAGAACAAGGAGAAATTTAAAAATGACTGAAACCCAGTTAATAGGGAAGCTCGTACCTGTAATAAAAAACGAGGAATTTAGCGAAGCTGGTCTTAAAGGCAGTGAGCTAAAAATATATAGACTAAAAAAGAAATTTTCAGAGCAACATAAACTGATAATAGAAGCATGGGATACGGCTATGAGAAATGCTGCATCCTGTTACGGAAGAATAGTAGGACCCAACACCAGAAGAATTTACTTTAATGCTGCGGTTAAATTCTTTAAGTATTTAAAAGAAGATTACTCTAATTTGTATCAAGCCTGTGTAATGGCTATAGATGAGTGTAAGCCAGAGCAGTTTTCAACTCGTCGCCATCTACAGGAAAGTGCAATTAGTTTAAGCAAATTTTTAATTTACAGAGGGGGTCTATTAAATGAGTAATAAATTGATTGAGCTAATCAGATCCATAGATTTAAAGAAAGTAAAAGAAGCTTTTACCAAGCTAAGAGAATTGAAAATTAAAAGAACTGTATCTCGTGTCATAGATACTTTGAGCTTAGAGGACCTAAATAAAGCTTTAGAGGTTATCGAAACTCTCTCCACTAGCAGAGCAAATCAAGAGATAATGAAAAGTCTTTTTATCTTCGCTTTTTATTCAGCTCTCAGAGCCTCTGAAATTATTAATCTAGAAATAACCGATATAGATTTAAAAGCTAATCGCCTATTAGTGAGGCAGGGAAAAGGTTCCAAAGATAGATTCGTGGGTATCAATAGAGAGCTTAAGCCACACTTAGAAAGGTATCTAAATGAAATTAGACCAGGGTCTGAATCATTAAAAGCTTTTCTTTTAGCTGATGGACGTGAATTTACTCTAGACAGAATTGAAAAACGGGTGAAATATATCTTTAAAAAAACTGGTCTTAAAGGTTTACTTCACAGTTTTAGACGCGGTTCCTTGACTTATTACGCCGCTCGTGGAGTGCCACTGAGCCACTTACAGATAGTAGCGGGCCACTCTTCGCCGAATACGACCGCTTCATACATAAACCATAAAGTTCAGGAAGTAATCAATGCACAGATTAATTGGTAGTGATTCAAACCCAATAAGAGAGAACGTGAGGAATAACCAATTCAATCAAACCCTTATTGATCTCTCATCCCTAAATGAAAGAGAGATTGAAAGATTTGTCTATTCAAGAATCTCAGCCACGTATATCTTAAGAGAGCTGTTCAATTCAGGACTATCTATGAAACGAATAGCTCTGGATGGCTATCAAGAAGATGATTTC
>JBJTTW010000239.1:0-16657 GCA_046080385.1 bacterium | reverse complement strand
TTTGGAGATACTGCTGATCAAAAATCTATTCCTTTCTTAGATTCACATCCACATGGCTCAGATAGAGATTTATTTCTACTCCAAACATATAATCAAATATATTCACGTCAATCGGGGGAATATATATCTCCTCTTAGCAATAAACCCCTAGCACCAGAGGTCTCTAAAGAAATTGCTATAAAAGCTAAATATGATGTTGAAGAGCTTGCAGGTAGAGTTCCTAGAACTTTAGAAGAAGCTTATATAGTCGCAGCTAGGGTTATATCAGAGAGAATACCTCAGTTGGAAGACTTAAGGGAAGATTATAATTCTAAGACTAGAGATTTATTCGCAAAATCTGGAATATCAGGAGAAAAATATGAAGAAATGAAATCTGAAGCCATTTCAGATTTATTCGCAAAAGTTAGAATCCTTACAGATGAAACTATAGACGACTTAAATAATAATATATCTGGCTTCGATTCTTTTTTAGAAATCTGTAAAATGGCTACGAGGAGGAACTTTTTTAATGAAGGAGCAGTGGAGTGGGTATCAAAATATCCGGATGATTATCGCACAGAGAAAGCTTTATATCCAGGGATTCGGAAATTATCTTTGGATGAGCTGATTAAACTTGTTCATGAAATTAAGTTTGAAGAGCTTGACTTACAGGTAGCACCATATAAAATACAGCGTAAAATCCCAATAATCAGAGAAGAAATGATTAAACAATTAGAAGAATTGATTAATGGTAGGGAAGGTTGGTTTAATCAAGAGTATATTAATAGGCTATATGGCAACCAAGTCAAAAAATATGGGGAATGGAAAAATCCATACACTATAAAAAATTCTGAAGTGAAAGAAGTTTTAGGGATTTTTCATAAACTTGCTATGGATCATCATAGTCAGCTTTTGTTGAGATTTGAAAATAATGATGCTTTTATTACAGAGTTTGAGAAATACTTAAATAGTAATCGATCTAAGCCTGATTTAATCAATAAAGTTATTCTATTTATGGAAAGTACTAGCTTGACTTTTCTTGCCGCAGAGTCTTCTCTTTTCAGAGATTATTTCCTTAATGATTTAAAACTAGATTCAAAACTATATTCATCAGCATTATTTAGTCCAGAAATTTCTCTGCAATTTTCTACACAAGATCTTTTAAATTCTCTGTTTAAAACTAAAGATTCTGATCAAATTAATTTTCTATTAGCGGTAATAGAAAATCAAACGTTAGATATGCAAGATGCAAGAGCAGTCGTGGATTATGTAAAATCTTTTTGGGGTGATGATTTTGATGAAGTAAAGCATTGGCAACAAGACCCGAGCTTGAGTGAAATTTATTATAATTCATTAAATCAACCTAGATTAGCGATAGTTGAATCTGATATAAAAAACTCGAAAAGTATTCCGTTATTTAATGTTGAGAACGAACTTATTGGCTATTCTGACTTAGTTTTAAATAATTTATTTACTTATATTAATTCGAGCAACGAAGAGGGGCTAGCTAATCCTGCGCGAGAAATTAAAAAGCAGAAAGATTCTTCAGATATATTAACTTATATGTACTTTCAAAAAATAATTAGCCTTGAGCTGCAGTTAGATGGGGGTAAGATAGAGGAGCTTATGCAAGAAACTGGTTTGAAACTTATAGAATCTCCGATATATTCTGGCTTTCAGGGTCATCCAAAGGTTCCTTACGTAGACTTTCAGAGACTTAAGATTTTTCAAAAAGATCAAACTATGTTTATCGGGCGCATTGAGGAAGAAGCAATGCCAGTGTCTAAATTAGCAGAAATTTTTTTAAATGAAGTTGAACCAAAATTAAAAAACTTTATGCACGATGATAAATCTTTTAAATTTTTGCTAAGCCTTGTTCCTAGTGTATTAGAAATACCTTTATTTGAGGTATATTTAAAGCAACAAAATATTCAAGACTTTGATGAGAAGAGTCTTTTAAGATTTAAAGATTTTTTGGTTTCAGGCAAAAAGATAGATTTATCAAAATCCGATAAGCTGTCAGATATACTGGAAACTCCAGGAATCATATTTCCAAAAGCTGATAAAATATCTCAGCGTCATTTTTCTCGCTCTCCTAACAGTATTCAAAACAAAGATTATCCTTATTATCTGTTTTTTAATAAAAATATAGATGAGTTTAAGCAGAAGCCTTTACCAGAAATACTTACTTGGTTTGAAGAGAATTGGAGCGAGCCTAGTCAGTACCGCGATGTGGTGCTAAATAAGATTTTTATTCAGAATAAAGAATTTAAGGAACTTGACTCTGAGACTCAGTTAAAGATTATTAATTCTTATGATTCAGAATTTAAGGCAATTAAGTTAAAGGAAATGTATCTAGATGCTAATTTACCTAGAGTTTTAACTCTGGAGGATAAAGTTAAAGTAATTACAGATGTCCTTAAAGAACCAAGCCAGGAGAGGGATTTGAGGTTGGAAGAAGCCTTCCTCTCAACAGGTTTTTTTATAGAGGATTACAAAAAATATGAAAATTTATTTTTAAAAAATTCCTTTGAAGCTTTTAAGCAAGATCGTTCTGCACATCATGGAGCTGGAGCAGCTTTAAGTTTTTTAATTGATCATGAAAACGGTGACTTAAGTAAGATACGAGATACTGTTATGTGGTTACTTGGTTCTCGTACAGAACTTCCAGACAAGTTGCAAGAATATTTTCGTGATTTTTCTATTAAGCCAGATCAATTAAGAGAATTATTTAAAGACATAAAACCAGTAAGAGACGCTGTTATTCAGGAAACTTGTGTTGGAGGAAAAGGTTTTTTTAATAATAAAGAAGAGCTTAAGGCCCTTTTAGATGATTTATTTGCTGATTCTTTAAGACTAGAATCAGGCACCTCTAAACAGGTTCGTGACAGAAACAGTCTTAAAATTGTCGTAAAAGAGGCACTGTATAAGGTTTTCGATTCTCAGAATGAAGTAAAGAAGCTAGAAATCATGAATAGAATGATAGATAAACTTCTGAAAACTCCTAGCTTAGAATTTGAAGATTTGGTGCAAACTTTACTTTCTGCTTATGGTACCGTCGGAGTTAAATTTGCTCAGATACTGTCTTCGCAAATGGAGATAAAAGCAAGGTTTCCTGTTTTATATGATAAATTATCTGATTTAAAAGATTCTAATGCTCCCATTCCTTTAGATGAGCTTATGCAGGCTATTGAGACTAGTCCTGAATTGAAAGCTAAGAATATTAAGATACTAGAACTACTTGGTTCAGCGAGTATTAAATGTGTCTATCTTGCTGAAATAGATGGAGAAGAGAGGGTGCTAAAAGTAAGAAGGATGAGGGCTGATAAGTCTTTAGATACAGAGATACATGACTTTAATTATCTAATAGAAGCACTTTCTCCAGTTTTGGAAAAAGAATTCGGCATCAGAAATATTCCGAAGTACGCAGAAAGAATTTTTGCAGATATAAAAGAAGAGGCGGATTTAGGAATAGAGGCTGACAATATGCTGAACATGAATAATCTAGTCATTAAGGAGTATAATGCATCAAGATCAGCTCCTAATGTTAGATTTGCTGTATCTTCAGTTGACAGTAAAGTCTCGAATGCTGTCATTATGTCGGAAACTCGTGCCCCTGGAGATTCTTTTAAAAATATCAAAGAATCTGTTGGGAAGGATCTTAGTCATGATGAAGCTCGGAGAGAAGTGGCTTTCCTTGAGGAAGAAATTGCTAGATTTTTTAGTTATTCTGCTGATAAATTTATTCATGTAGACCCTCACGACGGTAATATTTTTATTAATAAAGACGATAAAAGTAATTATGAAATCACTCTTATAGACTTAGGTTTAGCTCAAGAAATGAATCAGAGTTTGCCAGCAGACCTTAAAGCTTTATTGGAAGATAAATCATTTTGGAAAATTATTAATTCCATAAAGTCTGAGGATCTTAAATTGTTAGCTTTTGTGTCTAAGTTTGCGAGCATAGATGATCTTATGCAGAATGAAAATATTTCTCTAACCTTATTAAGTAAATTTTTTCAAGCATCTCCAAGGCAAGCATTTACCGTTGCTAACACTATGGCTATAAACCCATTTGTAGTTCAGCCAGCTTTGGGGAAAATTTCACAATTAAAACAGAAATTAAAAACTGCAAATTTGGACGGTGAATTAACTAACTTAGTCAAAATGCTTGGTGATGAAACGATAAGTAAAATATTGGAAAAGTCTGCTGGAAAAAATCTAAAAGAAGTTGCTTTCATTCTGTTAAACAATCTTGATCAAGCTGAAAATTTTACTGTGAGTAATAAACTGTGGCGCTTTTTATTTGCACTGACAAAGAGTCCTTACGTTGTTGAGAGAATTATGAAAGACCCTCAGTTACTTACTTTGTAGGCATTTAGCTCTTGCCGCTTTCTACGTTTTCGTTCGGCTACGCTCAATTTAGCTTAATTTTAAGAAAGTATATTTATTAGTTTTTTTAGCTACCTTACTTAACCTGTTTAAATTACTAGAGATATTTTTAAATTCATTACTTCTCAATACTAAATAAACAGCTCCATGAGAGGCTTCTGCTGAAGCTAAGAATTTATTTAAGGAGTCTATATCATTGAAGTTATTTACAGTATCTTTACAGTAAAAACCCATACTCGCTCTATTTAATTTATAGCTAGCGAGCTTTGAGCTCGTTCCTGCGGCTATATGCCTTTTATGCTTTCTTTTGTATTCTTTTGCTGGGACATAGGTCTCTGTACAAAAGCTTTTAATACCACCATCTAAGCTATTGATTAGTGGTTTAGCTATTAATTCCATAGAAAATAAATATAGAATGAGTGAAAAAATAAGAATTAGCCCAAAAGATAGTTTGAGATTGGTTTTAATAGAGGTCATTGCGATAATCAGGGTACAGGAGAAAAATATTCCTATCACTACTAAAAAGAATTGCAGTTCCCCGACTAATTGAGCGTTTAAGGAGTTGCTTAATTTATCTAGAATAATTAATAAGCAGATTGGAACAGTGATAAATAAAGCTAGAAAACCACCTAAAATATCATAATTTCTATTTTGAAAACCTCGTCCAGTATTCATTTTCATTGACCAGTATTTGGCTATGCTGAGAATTAGGGGCAGGGAAATCGGTAGAATGTAGGTGATTAATTTAGTTTGAGAAAGGCTAAAGAAAATAAAAGTTACGGCAATCCAGATTAAGTTAAACCTTCTTAATGTATTAGTATTATCAGTAATGTTAATCCTAGATACTTTGCTTGAGTTTTGATCATTTAATAATGCTTGGATTAAGAAGAATGACCAAGGAAAAAATCCGACAAGAATTACAGGTATGTAGAACCAAATCGCTCCATTATGATTACTGGTAGTTTCAAGAAAACGTCCTAGATTATCTCCGAGGAAAAAGCTTTTAGTAAATTCACCATGAGTTCTAATATGGGCAAGAAGATACCAAGGAATATTTATTAATAGAAACATTCCGATACAAATTAATGAATCATATTTTTTTTGAGCAAAAAATATGATTAATTCTTTTTCTTTTAATAAAAAGATGAAAATGATTATACTAGGCAAGACTAAGGCTATCGGCCCCTTACAGAGGAAACCTAGAGAGGCACTGAAGCTAGCTAGGTAAAAATATATTCTAGTATCGGAGTTTTGCCTATTGAAAATATTATTAGTTTTAGTTTTAAAGAAGTAAGACAGAAAGAAAAAACTCAGTGTCGCAGAGATAAATAAACAGAGGCTCATGTCGATCATAGCTACTTTAGCGAAGACGTTTATAAATAGGGTACTCAAGCAGATTAGACCAGCAATTAACGGAGTACCTTGTATGCCACCCATGAAATAAGCTAAAGCAACTAAACCTGTAGCAGATAATACTGAAGGTAGGCGAGCAGCAAATTCAGTAGTGCCGAAGATTAAAAATGAAACAGCTTGTTCCCAGTAAAATAATATGGGTTTTTCTAGCCTTAAAACACCATCAACCTGTGGAATGAGCCAGTCTCCTGTGCTGAGCATATTCAGAGAGGCCTGAGTAAATCTTCCTTCATCAACACCAGCAATGGGCACAGAAGCCACTCCAAATGAGAAAACTAGAAGAGCCGTTAATAGAAGTAGAAAAAGCTGGAAATTGAGCATTCAGTTTAATTTATAACATTGAGGCATCAAAAAAATGCGGTTTTTGATCAAGACTTCTATAAATTAAAAAAGCAGCTCTGCCTATAACGCGCTCTTTAGGAAGGAAACCCCAGTAATGGCTGTCATAGCTAAAGTTACGATTATCACCAAAAACTAAGTAGCTATTAGCTGGAACTGTGACTGCCCCGTAACTATAGGCTGCAATAAATTCAGGACTGCCTTCATGATAGGGTTCTAAAAGTTTTTTATCGTTAATGTATATACCATCGCCTTTTATTATTTCAACTTTATCCCCAGGTAAGCCGATAAGTCTTTTAATGTAAGCCTCTGGCTGAGGCAGAAATGGTAAACCTGTTAGGCGAATTAATAAGCTAATGGGATCTTTTAATATACTTTCGCGGCCTTCGCTTGCTGAAGCTGGTGGAAAGAAAATAACGATATCACCACGTTGATATTCTTTTCTAAAAAGTCTGCTTATTTTTTCTACGAAAAGCTTATCGCCGATTTTTAAGGTCGGTAACATGCTTTCACTTGGTATGTACCTAAATTCACCAATAGCCGTCCTTACGATGATTAGTAAAACTAACACTATAACTATTTGAGCGGTTAATTCTCGTACTATAAAGTATCTCCATTCTGGCACCTTATAATATTTTTTCCAGCTGGACTGCTGCTGACTCAGTCTTAAACTTGTTTGTTCAGCAAGAGTCCCATGGTGTTGCTGAACTCTAATTTCTGCGTTTTCGTCTATAGGCTCGTTTCGCGGTGTTTTTTTGATGGGAATTAAATCATAAAAACCATAAGCTATTCCAACAAAGAAGGCTTTGATAATACTAAGTAGGCTTGATACAAAATCATTTTTCATTGTTTAATTTAGTTAATTTTTACATTATAGTATTTTGCGGCAGGATGATGAATAACTATCGCAGATGTACTATGTTCTGGGTGGATTTGCCATTCTTCGGATAATTTCATCCCGATTCTATCTGGCTTAAATAGTTCAAATAATTTTAATTGGTCTTCTAGTCGAGGACAGGCAGGGTAACCAAAGCTAAAGCGCATGCCATGATAAGAGCCGCGTAGTAATTTTTTGGTGTCTTTGTCATCTTCTGCACTAAAGCCTAATTCTTTTCTGATACGAGCATGAGCGTATTCGGCAAGTGCTTCAGTACTCTCTGTCGCGAGGCCGTAGTAATAGAGGTATTCTGAAAATTCTCCAGCTTGGTAAAGTTTATTTACGAATTCTGCTGCTGAAACACCGATGGTAACTAGCTGAAAGGGGACAATGTTGAAAGAGCTTTTATCCTCTAGGCGAAAATAATCACTTAAGCAGAGGTACTCATCTTTGTTTTGTCTTGGAAAGATGAAGGAGTCCATGACTTGAGTTTTATCTTCGGAGTAAATATTGAGCTGATTTGGGTTTCTCTCATCTATTTTACAGTAGTAGTAACCATAGATGATTTGAGGTTTAAACCAAGGATTCTTTATCGTTTCTGTTTTTAATCTTTCTAATACTGGGTAGACTTCAGTATCTAAAAATATTTTATATTCTTCTTCTGATCGTTTCCCTTTGCCCATGCGCCATTGACCGATTATCATCGCATCTAAATTTAAATAGCTCCACATCTCATCTAGATCTATTTCTGTAGAATCTATGATCTTATCTCCGTAAAAGGGGATTACGGGGACGGCATCATTTTTTAAAGCTGGGACTGAGGATAAATTTTCAGTGTAACTTAACAATGGTGCGTAACTGTCTTCGTCAGAGTCTCCTACCTCTTGATAAGCACTGTTAGTATTCTCTGTACTAGGTTTAGTTTTATAAAATTCTTTTTTAATCTCGTCAAGTGAGGTTTTATTGCTGAGCCTCTCCATTATATCTAAGTCAGTAAAGGCATCATAACCATAAAAGACAGTACCCTTGTAGATATTCGCACAGTCTTGCTCTACGAAGCGCCTAGTAAGAGCTGCCCCGCCTAATATAACAGGAAGGTCTATCCCTCTATCATTTAGAACTTCTAAATTCTGTTTCATAATTAGAGTTGATTTAACAAGCAAGCCTGAAAGCGCGAGTAGGTCTGGCTTATGCTCTTCTATGGCTTTAATAATTTCTTCTATTGGCTGTTTTATACCTAAGTTGTAAACTTTGTAACCATTATTTGAAAGTATTATGTCAACTAGGTTTTTCCCGATATCATGAACATCCCCCTTTACAGTAGCTAGTACGAGAGAGCCTTTATGGGTATTAGCAGAAACCTTATCCATAAATTGCTCTAGGTGAGATACCGCTGCTTTCATTGTCGTTGCAGATTGTAATACGAAAGGTAATTGCATTTCACCTGCTCCAAATCTCTCTCCCACTATTTTCATACCATCCATAAGAAATTGATTGATTATATCTAAGGGCTTGTGTCCTTTTTCTAGTGCTGTGTTTAGGTCTTTATCTATGTTGGTTTTATTGCCATCTATAATTCTTTGAGAGAGGATTTGCTCTACGCTTAAACCTTCATAGGGATTGGTTTTACTATTGTCGTCTAATTTAATATCTTCAACTAAGGCTAGTAATTCTATTAGTGGATCAAAGCTGCACTCACCGTTATCTTTAAAAACTCTCCTATCATAAATTAAATCTAGGCATAGTTCCTTGAGGCGATTTTCTATTTTGTGAAGAGGAATGATTTTTTTATTATTGACGATAGCCATATCTAGACCAGCTTTGGTCGCTTCATGCATAAATACAGAGTTTAAGGCAGTTCTTAATTTAGGATCTAGTCCAAATGAAATATTACTAACGCCAAGTATGCTTTTTACTTCTGGCATTTTCTCTTTTATTAAACGAATTGCTTCAATAGTCTCAATGCCAGCTTTTCTGAATTCATCATCACCAGAGCCTAGTGTGAAAGTTAGAGTGTCAAAGATAATGTCATTCGCATTCATGCCATGCTGATTTACTAGTAAATTATATAGTCGCTCAGCGACTTCCAGTTTTTTCTGAGCAGTTTTTGCCATGCCAGTTTCATCAATAGTGAGGACTACTAATGCGGCACCGTATCTATTGCAGAGCTTAGCTATAAGTTCAACTCTATGCTCGCCGTCTTCTAGGTTGACCGAATTTACTACTGCTTTGCCAGAGATTAATTTAAGTGATTCTTCTAAAACATCTGCCTCAGTGCTATCTACCATGATTGGTATATTGATTGCGGTATTCAGCTTGAAGAGTATTTCCTTCATGTCTTTTACTTCATTGCGTCCGACGTAAGCTGCGCAGAGATCTAAAATTTGAGCTCCTTCTTCGACTTGCTCTTTAGCTAAGTCTATAATTGCGTCATAGTCTTCTTTTGCAAGTAAGTCTTTAAATAATTTACTGCCATTTGCATTAGTTCTTTCTCCGACTATAATGGGCTTGGTATCTAAGTCCATATTGATTGCTGAATACAGTGATGAAAGTGAGTTATAAGCTTCTTGAGTTTTATGCGACTGCTCGCGAACAGCAATTTCGGTATTTCCCGCTACACCACGATCATTTAAGTCTTTCACCGCATCAGCTAATTGTTTAATATGCTGATAACTAGTACCGCAGCAGCCACCCACTATATTTACCTGATATTCAGTAATAAATTTAGAAAGATAGCTAGTAAATTCATCTGGTCCTAAAGGGAAATGAGCATGACCGCAAACATTTTCGGGGATACCAGCGTTTGGTAAACAACTTATTTTTACTGGGCAGTTATCTTTTAGATATTGAATATGCTCCTGCATTTCTTTTGGTCCAGTAGCACAGTTCATGCCAAATATATCTATTGGATAAGCCGCTATGGTTGTAAGGGCGGCATTTAAATCTGTGCCGACTAGCATTGTGCCAGTTTGTTCTATCGTGATTTGTACTTGCAGTGGAAGTTTAAACCTCTTTGATAGACCAGTTTTGCTCTGATGTTGATTCTTTACGATCGTCTTGGAAAGGACTTTACTTGAAAGTGTTTCGTATCTCTGAGTTTCAATAATTTCTCCCCGAGGGTAAGCTGCTAATAGCTCTTCATCAGTTTTATCTTTAAATTCTTCTTCTATTTTAGAGAATATTTCATAGCAAGCTACAAGTACTGCCTTGATCTGTAAAGGATCTTGGCAAGTCTCAATTAGAATCACATCTACGCCGCCGTCAATTAGTCCACGGACTTGGTCTAAGTAAGAGTTTTTAAGCTCATCGAAATGAACGTTACCTAAAGTCGCAAGTTTAGTCCCTGGTCCAATAGATCCAGCCACGAATCTAGGTTTTTCTGGTTCTTTGATAGTAAATTCATCGGCGACCTCTCTTGCTAGCCTAGCTGCAAGTTTGCTGATTTCATAGCTCTCTTCGCTGATGCCGTATTCGCCAAGAACGAGTCTACTAGAGCCAAAGCTATTAGTTTCAATAATATCAGCTCCAGCACTGAAAAAATTACGATGAATTTCTTGAATGATTTCAGGCTTGGTTTTATTGAGCATTTCAGGACAGCCTTCAAAAGCAGTTCCACCATAATCATCTGCTGTTAGATTGTAATTAAAGAGATTAGTTCCCATCGCACCATCATAGACAATAACTTTTTGGGCCAGTATTTCAAGAAATTTAGGTTTTGGTATTAATGACAAGTGCATATTTCTAGGATATATTATAGTTTAATGGAATCTGCACTTATAGTTCCAAATGCTGTTATCTTAGAAACCCGCCAACTCTGGTGGAATATTGATGCACCTTTTGCGAGAGTTTTATTTTATTTTTTAATCATTATTTCTACAGGAATTCTTATACATGGAGTTTATAAGAAGATATTGATTATCACTGCTGCTAAGTTCCCTAAGGGTGAGAATCGTTTCAGTGATGTCTGGAATAGACTGGTTTATGTTTTTACGTATGCTTTCTTGCACAAAAAAACCTCTCAGAAAAAGACTCCTGGTCTTGCTCATGCTGGCGTATTTATTGGTTTTATGACCCTCTGGATAGTTACAAATATCGTAGGTTTTCAGGATCATTCACCAGTATATTTTTTTCAAGGTAGCTTTTATAAATTAGTTAGCTTTGCAGCCGAGCTTGGGGGCTTGTTTTTATTTCTGGGCATCACGATATTTGCTCTGCGTCGTTATCTTTTTACTAGTAAAAAACTTGATAACACTCAGAAAGATTGGATTCAGCCATTATTTTTACTAAGTTTAGTTATAACTGGTTTTATGGTAGAAGGGCTAAGAATCGCTGCTACTCCAGCAGAGGAGTCCTATGCTTTTATTGGTAATGCTTTAGCTCAAGTTTTTCAATTTATGACTGATAGCGATTTAAGAGGGGCTCATGTGACTCTTTGGTGGACTCATGCTCTGCTAACTTGTGCTTTTATCGCTTTAATACCCTATTCTAAGTTTATTCATATTTTTATGGCACCACTTTCTATGTTCTTTCATTCTAAAAGAGCAAGGGGGCAGCTTTATACTCCATTTAAGCTATCAGATATGCTTGAAGCCGAGGAAAAGGGTTTAGAAATTAATGAAGAAGATTTTAATGCTGGTGTTTTTGAGTATAAAGACTTTTCATGGAAAACCCTTTTAGACAGTGAAGCTTGTACGGCTTGTGGGCGCTGTCATGTTGTCTGCCCAGCTCAAAATACCGATAAACCACTTTCACCGAAACATCTTTTCTTAGATATTAAAAAATTATCTCAAAGCCATGTGAGTGGCTTTAATAATAAATCTTCTCAGCATGAGGAAAATTCACCAAGTCTCTATGAGTTTATTAATCCAGATGTACTTTGGTCGTGCACCTCTTGTAATGCCTGTGTAGAAGAGTGCCCAGTCTTAATTGAGCATATGGATACTATCATAGATATGAGACGTGGCTTGCTGGCGATGAATCAAGCTCCAGCTAATTTACAGTCTACGCTTAAAAATGTACGTACTAAATCTAATCCTTGGGGACTAGCTCCTAGTGATAGGGAGAAGTGGGTAGATACTCTTAAATCTGACTATGGCATGGAGCTTAAGGTTTTAAGCCGGGCGCAAGCTGAGTTTGAATATCTATACTGGGTGGGTAGCCCTGGTGCTTATGATACCCGTAATATAGAGGTATCTAAAGCTAATGCTAGATTGTTTGAGGCTGCTGGACTTAGTTTCGCTATTTTAGGTAATGAGGAGAAGAGTTCTGGAGATATTGCTCGTAGAGCTGGTGATGAAGCCATGTTTCAAGAAATAGTGATGGAGAATATTGAAATTTTTAAAGCCTTCGGGGTTAAGAAAATTATTACTCAGTGTCCGCATGTCTATAATACTTTTAAGAATGAGTACACGGAATTTGGTCTAGAGGATGTTGAAATCTATCACCATACTGAGATTCTAGCTAAATTAATTCAAGAGTCTCGTTTAATACCCAAGAATTCGATTGACATCTCGGTTACTTACCATGATCCATGCTATTTAGGCAGATATAACCGCGTGTTTAATCCTCCAAGATTCATTCTTGAAAGTATACCTGGCTTGCAGTTGAAGAGTATTCTTAATGAAAGGGAGAAAAGCACTTGCTGTGGTGGTGGCGGTGCTCAGATTTGGTATGAAATGCCTGGTAGTCATATTAATGTGATGCGCTTCGAGGAACTTAATGAACATAAGCCAGATAAGGTCAGTGTGGCGTGTCCTTACTGTAGCATTATGGTAGATTCTGCTACTAAAACGGCTTTCCCAGGTACGCATATCCCAGAGATTGAGGATGTAGCTGTGACGCTTGCAGCATCAGTGTTTTAAAGCAGTTTTTAAGTTTAAGGCTGAAAGTGCCTCTATTCCAATAACTTCGATTTTTTTATCTAATTTATAAGCATCTTTACCTGGGTAAAGTACCAATAGCTTTTCTAGATTCAGTTCCGCTAAGGCTGAGTGCATGGACTTAGTCATTTTAGGAGCATCACTATATTTAACTTCTAAGCCATATAATTTACCTGATTTTTGAAAAACCAAATCCAGCTCAGCTCCAGTATGCAATCCCCAGAAAAAACACTCTTGTTCACCTAATTTATGAAAAGATATAAATTCTTCTAAAGCGAAGCCTTCCCAAGAAGCACCTAGCTTGGGATGACCATTTAAAGCTGTTTTAGAGTCTATACTTAGGAAAACGTGTAGTAGACCAGAGTCTCTGAGGTATATTTTAGGACTTTTTATTATGCGTTTTTTTGCGTTATAAAACCAAGGCTGCAACTGTCTAATAATAAAGGTTCCACTTAAGATATCTAAATATCTTTGAATAGTAGGGCTGCTTAAATTCATGCTGCGAGCTAATTCAGAGGCATTGATTATTTGTCCGTGATAATGTGAAAGCATAGTCCAGAACTGCCTTAGGGTTCTAGCCGGGATATTAATTCCTAAATTTGGTATGTCTCTTTCAAGAAAAGTCTCTATAAAATTTTCACGCCATTCATAAGAATCTTTTATGCTTGAAGATAGATAAGAACGTGGGAAGCCGCCTCTCAGCCAGAGTTTGCTGATATCTAGCTGCTCAGATTTATGGCTAGTTTTTTTTAATTTAGTGAAAGTCTCTATGCCAAAGCCCCTTAGCTCTATAAAGGCTATTCTTCCGGCAAGCGTCTCAGGGGACTGGTCGCAATCTTCAATTTCTGCGTTTTCGTCGTCCTTATGATCCTCATGTACCCTCAGTACACTGCGGTCATTCGTCCTCCTCAGCCTTGAACTTGTACGTTTGCGAGCAGTCCCTTTATATAAATTTTTAATTAATAAAGGTGAGGCACTACCAAGTAAAACAAATTTAGTTTTTTTTGAAACTCTGTCTGCAAGGACTCTTAATATAGGAAATATTTCAGGTAAACGTTGAACTTCGTCGATGATGACATATCCTTCTAGGTTTTCAAGATTTAGAAGAGGATTTTCTAGTTTAGATAAATCTCGTGGATTCTCTAAATCAAAAAAATATGTTTTCTTTTTGCTTTGATTATTAATAAACTTCTTTGCAAGTGTGGTTTTACCACATTGACGCGGACCAAGTATCCCAACTATTGGGAAGCTTTTTAATTTTGTTTCGAGATCTTGTAAAGCTTCTTCTCTAGCAATAGAATTCATATATTTATTTTACCCTGAAATTTTAATATTTGATTTTAAAATTTCAGGGTAAGGGTATGAAGAAAATATTCTTTACCCAATAGGTTTATCTGAAGCTTAAGGCATTAAGGGATTTTTATTTCGAAGACTCTCTCTAACACTAAGTGCTGAATAAACGGTAGAAACTAATCCTTGTCCTGGAAAGCCAGTATCACCCACCATGTAGATATTTTCATTAGGAACTTTCTTTGGCATTAATTCAAAGAAACTATAGTCGGTTGAATGAGGTAGCCCACCAACCACGCCGTTCTTACGTTTAGTATAGTGAAGAAAAGTTTTAGCGGTTCCTGAAATTAGGGACTTGATTTTATGCCTAACTTCATCTAAGCTAATCTTCGATTCGTTTTTAGCTAATTCTGTAGAGCGTTGCAGGGTTCCACTTTCTGCGTTTCCGCCTTCTTTTACTAATTCTGGAATAGTATTAAATAATTCTTCTAAAATATAGGATTCAGTCTCCGCCTTTTTCTTCAGGTACTCCTCTTCTGATAAATTAAGCCATTCTTGAGCTTGAGTATGAGTGGAAATTATGATATTTAATCCTCCCTCAGAGGCTTTTATGTGATCATCGGGACGTGAATAGCTTATATAGAAAGAATTAGAACAGCAGTGCTGAATTGGCTTGTTTAGATTTATTTGTGCATAGTCAGTCGGAGGAACGTAATTAGTATTTAAGCCAAGATAGATAGTAAAGGCACTGATATCATAATTAAATTTATTAACAAAGCCCTGAAAAAAGTTTTGAGTCTCACCTTCAGTTAGTTTAGCCATGCTCCAAAATGTCAAATTAGAGATGATCCCTTTGCTCAGATGTTCTTCACCGGTTTTATCTTTTATTAGATAAATTTTACTGGGCTGTTTTTTTTGCTCATATTTTTCATTTTGCTTGCTATCATCATCTTTGCTTATTAGTAGTAAGCTTTGGTTTGGGGATGGGTTTATTTCAGTAACTTCTCGCCGCATAATTATCTCTACACCAAGTTCTTCAGCACGCTTTTGTAAGGCTACAGCTAATTGATTTACACCGCCATAGACGTAGTAAACACTAGAGCTATAAGTCAAGCCTAGAGCTGCGGTGAATATTGGTGTTTTTTCTGTATTATTCTGAGTGCTGATTATAAGCTGTTCATCAAGAAATTTTATAAAATCTTTTTCATCGCTTAAAAAATATTTTTTCAGTAAATATTTAAGTGGTAAATAAAGCTGTGGGAGATGAGTTAAGCCCGAAAGACTTGCTAAAAGCTTACTGGGTGCAAGGCAGCTTAAATAATCTTGAAAGCTATTTGGTAAAAGGTTTTTATGTGTTTTAAGAATTTTAAAAGCACTTTTTTCTATGCGGTAGAGTTCATTCCAGAAGGCTTGATGATTTTTTTCCGTATCTATATTTTTATTTGAAATTAATTTTTCATAGGATTCATCTATCCACTTTTCTTTGTCTGTATAGCGATGAATGATTTTCCCATCTTGAAATATCTGAGTGCCTCTTTCGGAGTGGCTTAACCTAAGTGAAGTTTCTTTATCCTCTGTGCCGATTTTATTTCTGTAAACGACTTTATCTAAGCCTAACTCTTGAATTAGCTCTGCGATGGGCTGCCCTTCTTCTAAGCCACTTAAAGTCGTAGCTCCGACATCATAGCGAAAGCCTGCATTTCTAAAGAAGCTTGCACAGCCACCTGGTTTGCTGTGAGATTCTATAAGCTTAACTTTAAAGCCATCCTTGGCGAGTAAAGCTGCTACTGCAAGCCCTGCGACACCAGCTCCGATTATGGTGAAGTCGTAGACTTTTGGGGATTGGGGCATGGTTTTATTTTCGGTGTTTTCTGAATTGATGTTCACTTTAATATATTAGCGAGAGCTGACTCGCGATTCTCTTTTTTCCTTTAAAAGCCTTTCAAAGCGCTTGTCTACAAGATACATCATGAAAAAGGATAAGGCTGGTATAAATAGAAATGATAAAAAAATAAAAATAGCTTGAGTGACAGGGTCACTTAGATTAATGGTCATTTAATAGTCTCCTTTATTGCATATAAGTCTAGGAGTAGCATGCCTAAAATTATACAGAATGTTCCTAGTATTGCCAAGCAGAGGGATAGCAGAAAGGGTAAAAAATGAAAGTTAATATCTAGGTTGCTAGTATGATTGAGAAGAAAGCCTTACTAGAATTACCTTCTACTATAGTTCCAGTTAATATTAGTGAAATACGCATATTAATGGAAGAGTCTTCTTTGCAATAAAAGTGCCGATGCATTCTATTGTGCTGAGTGCCTATAGAATTATGTGGTCATTAGTTATGTATCTCACATTCCGCACCCTCCAAATAAAAACCCCAAAAAGCTTTCAGTGAGTGGTTTCAATGGCAGTTGGTGCGATTTCAAAATATTAAATTTCTGTTAAACAGTGGGTTTTAATACAGTAATACATATGGCCAAATCCGTAA
>JBJTTW010000238.1:0-5303 GCA_046080385.1 bacterium | reverse complement strand
AAGACTTCTATTCTTTTCGCTAAACTTCGATTAATTTTTCTAGCCCCATGCCCTCTAAAGCAAATCTAATCCAAATCCTGAAAAACGAGCTAAACCAATCTAGCAGTGAAGAGACTCAAAAATGGTTTGAAAGTTATTTAAGAGGGAAGCATACTAAGTATTTAAAGAATACCTAACTCCCTACAAACCCTGTACCGATAAAGCTTTTAGTGTCTATAATAAATTTCTCTGCATCTACGTATTTTTCAGAAAAAGTCTTAGGGAACCGATACTTCGCTCCAGGACGATATTTGAATTCAAAACATTGAAGATCTTTCTCTCTTCCCCAATCCTCCACTAAATCTATTTCCTGCTTATCATAATTTCGCCAAAAATAATAAGAAGGATTATAACCCTGATAGTAATTAGATTTCACTCTTTCGATAATCGCAAAATTCTCCCACAACTGCCCAATATCTGCCCTTAAATCTAAATCATTAAAATCATTGATTAATGAATTCCTGATCCCTAAATCATAAAAATATATTTTTTGATTTTTCTTAATCTCATTACGTAGGTTTTGAGAGAAAGAGCCTAATCTAAAAATCACAAAACTTTTCTCTAGAATATCTATGTATTTGATTACAGTAGCTTGATCTAAGCCTAGGACAGTAGCGATTTCATTATAAGAGACCGTAGAAGAGATTTGATAAGCAAGTAACCTTAATAGCTTAATTAAGTAATCAGATTTCTTTATGCCAGACACACTCAATAAATCTTTAAAAAGATACTGCTCCGTAATTTCATTTAAAGCATCTCGAATATCTTCAGCCGCTAAATTATAAATTCCGGGATATAAACCGTATTTAAGAGCATGCTTCATATTACGGCTCAGCTCAAGTGAGTTATCACTAAGCTCAGTAATAGACAAAGGATATAAAGTAAAACTATAAGACCTGCCTGTTAAAGGCTCATTTACAATATTAGCTAGATCAAAGCTACTAGAACCTGTCGCAATAATCTGTGTATCAGTTAAATTATCCACTAAAATCTTTAATTTAAGACCAATATCCCTTATTCTCTGAGCTTCATCTATGATTACTAAATCACTTGAGCCTATTAAAGATTTAAGTTCAGTAAAATTTTTAGCCTCCTCAAAGGCGGTCTGCACGTCATACTCATCTGCATTTAAGTAAAGAGATTTAGATGCTGGATATTCACGCATTAAAGCCTTTACCAGTGTAGTTTTCCCAACCTGCCTTGCACCATAAATAAGCACAGCCTTTCCTTTAAAAAGCTTTTTCTTAATTCTCGTAAATATTTTACGCTGATAAAGCATATAATCTAAAATTTTACCCTAATTTTCAGATTACAATCGGAAAATTAGGCAGTTTTTTCGGATTTAATTCTCAAAAATCCCCAGAAAATCCTCATCCTCTTCCATATCCTCAAATTTAATAAATTTAATTAAACGTCCTCTATAATCCAGCTCTCCACTAATATTTTCATTAATAATAAAAGCATGCTCCGTATTAGGATACGAACGTAAAAAACGCTCAAAAGCTTCAGGGATCAGCATCTTTTTCAATTTAGATTTCACTTCTATAATGCTCGGCTTACGATTTTTAATATAAATAAAATCTATTTCACTGCCATCTTTAGTCCTCCAGAAACGGAGTTCAGCATTTTTAGGCATTTGCCTTCTTATAAAGCTGTGTACATAAGATTCATGTAAAGTACCTTTATCTGCCCTATCTTTTAGACGAGAAAAATCATTAATAATAGAATTTCTAATTCCATTGTCGAATAGAAAATATTTTTTAGATTTTTTCAGCTCATTACTAAGGTTTTGTGAAAAACTATACAGCGGATACAGTACAAAAGTTTGCTCTAAGATAGATAAATAATGCTCAGCAGTCTTGTTACTTACCATTAATTCACGCGAAAGAGAGCTCACTGAAACAATTTGAGCTTGAGTATCAGCAAGAATATAAATCAAACGATTAAAGGCTGGAATATTTTCTTCTTTAATTAAGCTTTTAATATCTTTTAGAATATAAGTAGCGACTAGATTACTTAATAAATCAATTTTTTGACCATCATTCTTTAGATGAATCAAACCAGGTAAGCCACCATAAATTAAATAGTTTTCAAAAGTTTTTTTCACCTGCTTAAATTCATTAAAACTGAGCGGGAGTATATGCTTCTCAATCTTTCTTCCAGCAAGGCTTTCCTTTAAATGCTTATGTATTTCCAAAGAAGAAGAACCAGAAGCTATAATCTTCACTTTTAATTTCCTATCATCAAAAATAGCTTTAAATAAGCTAGAAGCATTTTCAAAATATTGAAATTCATCAATAAAAATAAAATCTGTATTTCTAGTAATATCCTTGTAGAGATTGACTATATCCTGATTAAAGTAACGGCTATCTTCGGGAATCTCTAAATTAAAATACTTAGTTTTTTTCTTCTTTGCTTTAGCAAATTTTTCAAGCTCAGTCATTAAATGGGTTTTACCGACTTGCCTTGCACCAATTAAAATTAAAATTTCACCTTTTTTCAAAGACTGAGTTAAATCTTCAAAGCAATCTCTTTTAACAAGCATATATTACTATTTTACCCAACTGCTCCAAAATAGTAAATTTTTGACGATTTTGGAGTGATAGGAAGAAATGGTAAGTTAATTCATATGGTCAAGAATCACATAAGCTTCAAGAATCCCTTCATGAAAGCTCTCTGGCAGACGAGCCCAATCAAACACATCTATCAAAATCGGAATATTAGATTCTTTAAGAGCATCAACAAAATCTGCAAAAGCTCCTATCGGTATCGGTTTCAAATCAATAGAACGTAAAACTATATCTAAATCACTGCTCTCATGAGCCTTTCCAGTAACCCGTGAGCCATAAGCCCAGATAGAAATATCTGGTAAATATTCATCTGCTATTTCAAGTAGTGCTAATTTATCTTTTTCTCTTAGAAATAGCTCAGGCTGCTTCATTTAAAGCCTCTATAGTTTTGGCTAATTTATTAGCATCGAGTATAAATTGAGGAACTAGAGCTAAAGTCTCATTTGCAAAATCAACCCCATAATCATGGGCGTATAGCGGAACTCCAATTTCTGCGTTTTCGTCGTCCTCATGATCCTCATGTACCCGCAGTACACTGCGGTCATTCGTCCTCCTCAGCCTTGAACTTGTTTGTTCGGCTACACGCCCATTATATAAAGTTCCATTACGACTATCACGATACTTAAACCATCTTTCAGTTTCTTCTAGGCTCAGTAAACCATGCTTACTAGCACTACGGAAAACGTCCTTAAAGTTCATCGTATCTAACTCTCTAGCTAAGGCGAAATATGGTTTTAAAGCCCTTCGTAATAATTTCACTGACTGTTCGATTATCAATTCAAACTCTTTTACACATGCTGCCCTGTAAATATCGTGGAGTTCATCTTCTGTAGAGAATTTAGCTAAAGAACTAAAAGCCTTCTCCAAGGTGTTCATGCATCTTGTGAAGTACTCTAAATTAATTTTACTCATAATTGCACTGTTACCAAACTCCAATTTCCGTGTTTTCTTGGCAGCAGTCCCCTTTCAGACTATTTCTTAACAGCAAGCTTATCAGCCTTAGAAACCACAGCATGAGTCTTCATCTGCATACCGAAAAGCTCAATAAACCCAACTGCTGACTGGTGATTAAACATATCACCCTTATCATAAGTCGCTAAGCCTTTATCATAGAGTGAGAATGGTGATTTTCTTGAAGCCACAGTAATAGAACCTTTATATAATTTAAGTTCTATTTCACCAGTTACATGCTCTTGTGACTGATTAATAAAGGCATCCATGCAGTCTCTAAGTGGCTCAAACCAGAAACCTTGATAAATCATCTCTGAATACTTCTCGTCAAGCAGGTTTTTAAAGCTTTTCATGTTTTTAGTCATCACTAAATACTCTAATTCTTTATGTGCCTTACCTAAGAGCACCGCTGCTGGAGCTTCATATATCTCTCTAGATTTAATACCGACGACCCTATCTTCGATTTTATCAATACGCCCAATAGCATTATCACCAGCGATTTTATTTAACTCTTCCACTAGCTCAATCGGTGCAAAAGATTTACCATTCACCGCTACAGGAATACCTTTCTCAAAAGAGATACGCACATACTCTGCCTTATCTGGAGCTGACTCTGGAGACTTAGTCATACCATATACATCTTCAGGCGGCTCTACTGTAGCATCTTCCAAAACACCACACTCGGCAGATCTGCCCCATAGATTTAGATCTATCGAATAAGGGTTCTTCTTAGAAGTAGGTACTGGGATACCGTGTTTATCAGCATACTCTATACTATCCTCACGAGTCATGCCCCACTCTCTAGCTGGAGCGATAATTTTAAGACTAGGATCTAAAGCCATAATAGAGAGGTCGAATCTTACTTGATCATTACCCTTTCCAGTACAGCCATGTGCGATAGCATCAGCTTTATATTCATGAGCTATATCTACTAAGATCTTCGCGATAAGTGGTCTAGCTAAGGCGGTAGCTAAAGGATAGTTTTCTTGGTAATTAGCATTAGCCTTTAAAGCTCTGAAACAGAACTCTTCTATAAATTCCTGCTTAGCATCTATAACCCTACTTTCACTAGCTCCGATGGTAAGAGCTTTTGCCTGTATCTCTTCAAGCTCCTGTCCCTGACCTAAGTCTATCGCTACGCAAACAACCTCATTACATTTATGCTCTAGAAGCCACTTTACAGCTACCGAGGTATCTAAACCTCCACTGTACGCAAGAACTACTTTATTAGCTATTTTTTCTGTCATCTAAATTTCCGTCGTTTCATATTTTAGCTTAACTTCAGATAGGAAATTACGAAAATAAATTTTCAGGCTAAAAGTCTTTTCCAGACTAAAATGGTGTTTTATGAAAATTTTTGCCGCACAAGCTGGAACTCACCATTTAGCATATCAATGCGATTGTGAGTTCCAATGTTGCTGGAGGTTGAACCATTTTTTTCCAGTGGCAAAACAAAAGACATTTTTTGTATATGACTATTGTTTTGCTTCGTATATCTTAAGAGCCCAGCTAGTTCAGTGATTTCATAAGAAGTTGCCCTAAAGATTCCCTTACGGTTTAAATATGTTTGAGCAAATTCATCTATTGGGTTTATATACATTATTTTGATTACCTATGAAGCTGCCCCGATTTTAAGCTTAAAGCATTCTGAAATTGAATTTCCTTAATCATGTTTGATTTATATACTACATCAATGGCTAGTATTAGGGTTTAAGCTATTTTGTGGCAGCTTCATAGGTAGTC
>JBJTTW010000237.1:0-9736 GCA_046080385.1 bacterium | reverse complement strand
GGATATTTGTACCTAAAACACTCTCTTTTACTCACTGATCAATAAATTATTAAATCTAATGAGCTGCAAACTCAATATTTGAAACCTTTTTCGTCATTTCTTCTTAGCTCCTTTATCGGATTTTGATTGAGCAACAGTGCCTACAGGTGTGTCAATTGGTTTAGAAAAAGGAATTTGCAGCCGAGATTTAAGTCCAAGTAATCCAGTCAATTTAAACGTTTGTGCTCAGGGTGAATTAGGTCTGGCTTATCTTAACACTAACGGCGTTCAACCTTACACTAATACTTCTGCATCAATACGTTTAGGCTTAGGAAATGAAGATACGAAGATTCAGCCTACTCCTCTAGGTCTGAGCTCCGATAATAAAGGCTGGCAAATTTATACACAGGCTACTGGGAACTGTAATATAAATGACCCTAAAGGGGTACTTAATCCTGACGGAAGCACAAATTCTCACTGCAATGTAACTGCTTCTTTAGGGATTCAAGTACCTTTAGGTGAGCAATCACAGATAAGTCTAGAAACTAAAAAAAGCTTAGCTGGAACTTCTGGTTATTATGAACACCACAATAGCAATGGTCTGCCTGTCGAATTAAGATTTCAGCGTAGATTATAAAATTTGTATCAAACCCTTATAATTTCATATGAGTTATAATGTTATATCTTAATGTTTACAAGCTTTCTTAAGTTACTTAGAGGTAATCCCAACCAACAGATATTAAATGGTATTCAGCCAATAATCGAAAAAATTAATGCTTTTGAAGAAAATATATCTAAATTAAGCGACACTGAACTTCAAGCTAAAACTGATGAATTTAAAATTAAAATTCAAGAAAAAATTAGTGCAACTCCTTTTCAAAAGCTCATAGAAGATGATGTACCTAAATTACCTGGCCAGCTAAGAACCACTCATGATAAGGCTTTATCAGAGATATTAGAAGAATTACTGCCAGAGGCTTTTGCGGTATGCAGAGAAGCTTCAAAAAGAGTTCTTAAAATGAGGCACTATGATGTTCAGCTCATCGGCGGCGTACAGCTACATAGAACAGGCATAGCTGAAATGCAGACTGGAGAAGGTAAAACTTTAGTGTGTACTTTAGCAGCCTACTTAAACGCTCTCAGTGGTAGAGGTGTTCATATCATCACAGTAAATGACTACCTTGCTAAACGTGATTCTGAATGGATGGGTAAACTCTTTAATTTCCTAGGTCTAAGTGTAGGACTTATAGTTTCAGGGAAAAATTCTAAAGATAGGCAGATAGCTTATAGGTCAGATATTACCTATGGTACTAATAATGAATTCGGTTTCGATTATCTCAGAGATAATATGGCGAATGACATTACAGACTGCGTTCAAAAAGATTATTATATGGCGATAGTCGACGAAGTCGATAGTATTTTAATCGATGAAGCCCGCACACCACTTATCATCAGTGGCATGCCAGACAGGCGCAAAAAAGAAATTTACTTAGCCATGAATCAGCTCGCTAAACAGCTTAAAAAGACAGCTAATGAAAAAGATCTTAGTACAGAAGCTCATTACTTCGTAGATGAAAAAGCTAAAAATGCGATATTAACTGAAGCTGGAATTTTAAGAGCAGAGGAGTTATTAAAAGTAAATAACCTATGGGACCCAGAAACTAATCTAGCTCACCATCTTATACAGGCTTTAAGAGCTAAAGAATTATTCGTTAAAGATACTGACTACATAGTACAGGTTAATCCTAAAACTACTAAAAAAGAAGTCGTTATAGTCGATGAGTTTACTGGTAGATTAATGGAGGGAAGACGCTGGGGTGATGGTCTCCACCAAGCAGTAGAAGCGAAAGAGAATGTAGCAATTCAAGAAGAAACGCTTACTATGGCAAGTATCACATTCCAGAACCTTTTCAGACTATATCCTAAGCTAGCTGGTATGACTGGTACAGCAAGCACCGAAGCTGAAGAGTTTAAAAAAATCTATAACCTGCATGTACTCACCATTCCAACCAACAGAGAATGTGCTCGCAAAAACTTAAATGATATAGTTTTAAAAACAGAGCTAGCTAAATTTTATTCAATTTTAGTGGAAATCATTGAAGCCTATAAAGTAGAAAGACCTGTTCTAGTGGGGACTACTAGTATAGAAAAATCTGAATTACTAGCAAGCATGCTGGATAAACCACTTTATGCGATGCAGATTCTTGAAAATAGAATTAAAAGATTTTTAATTCTGGCTAAAAATAAAAACAAAGAAAACCTTATAGATAAAGAGTTCTTAAAGCTCTTAGACAAGCCTGGTAATATTACATTAGAGAAAGTCTCACCATATACAATAAAGCTCAAACAAGATTTCCAAGGTGAAGAGCTAAGCTTCGCTTTAGATACTATGCTGCAAGCCATTATGGTAGCTGAGGAAATAAAAAAAGGTATTAAATTTTCCGTACTTAACGCTAAACACCATGAAAAGGAAGCTGAGATTATTAGGCAGGCTGGTAAGCTTTCAGCTATCACTATAGCTACTAACATGGCTGGAAGAGGAACTGACATTATACTCGGTGGTTATAAATCTAATGATCACGAGAGCCTAGACTTTAATATAGTTAATTTAGAAGCCCAAGAAAAAGTGAAAAAACTTGGTGGGCTGTATGTCATAGGTACTGAGAGACACGAGAGCAGAAGAATAGATAATCAGCTCAGAGGTAGATGTGCAAGACAAGGCGACCTCGGTTCATCAAGGTTCTTTTTATCATTAGAGGATAATTTGATGAGAATCTTTGGTGGAGAGAAGATGATAGGCATAATGAATATGATGAAAGCTGATGATGATATGCCGATAGAAGCTGGGATTATCACTGAAGCCATAAACAATTCACAGAAGAAAGTAGAATCCTATAACTTCGATGTCAGAAAGCATGTTTTACAGTATGACGATGTAGTAAACACACAGCGAGAAGTCATTTACAGAGAGAGAAGAAAAATTCTTGAAGGTGCTGATATTCATGAAAATATTTTAAAAATGATTAAACTGCATATTGAGAATGATTTATATCAGTACATTAATCCTAAACTCCCAACAGAATTATGGTTTGATAACTCTAATGGTGAGCTGAGTTCACTAGATAAATTAACTGAACAATTAAAGAATGATCTTGGTGAACAGATATTAGAGAATATAAAAATTAAAGATTTAGCAGAGCAGGGCTTTGAGGCATTAGAAGCAGGTTTACAGGAAACTGCTCTAAAAGCTTATACTGAAAAAGAAAATCTTATAGGACTTGATAACCTTAAAGAAGCTGAAAGACAGATCATGCTGCATGTTATAGACTCCAAATGGGTTATGCACCTGCAAGCAATGGATTCACTCAAAGAAGGCATTCACCTTCAAGGCTATGGTCAGAAAGATCCTTTAATTGAATATAAGAAAGAAAGCTTTGATATGTTTGAAGATTTATTACTTGATATTAAGAAAAACACTGTCAGCCTGCTATTCCATTCCCGCATAGTCGAAAAAGATCAGCATGAACATGAGCATGAAACCGCAGCTTAATTTAAGCGAAGAGGAATTTATAAGTAAAGCTAAAGCTGGTGAAAAAATCATCAGTAATTTCACTTGCCTGCTCTCAGACTTAGATACACCAGTTTCGACTTATGCTAAACTAAGCCAGCATTTTAAAGACTGTTTTTTGTTTGAATCAGTACTCGGTGGTGAAAAGCTTGGTAGATATTCATTCATTGGTGCAAACGCCCTAAACAAATTTTGCTCATTTCAAAAAGATAGCTTTAGTCCTTATGATGAAATTGAAAATTTACTATCAAACTATAGTTATAAAAATTCAAACCCGAACATCCAAGATACTGTCAATCAGAGCATTTCACAAGAATTAAAATTTTTCCATAAAGGTTTTGTCGGTTTTTTTTCTTTTGAATCGATACAAAGAATAGAACCTAGCCTAGATTTAAAAGAAAGCCCGCTCCCTGAATATTTTCTATATTTAACAGGTAGCTTAATAGTCTTTGATCATGTCGGTCAAAAACTCTATATAATCTCAAACTCACTGATAGAAAGCTTAGAAGCTGAATATCTAAAAAATACCTATCAAAAAAGTGCAGATACCATAAAGCAACTAATTACAATTATCTCAGAGGAACATCACTTAGAAAAAATTGATGACAGAGTCACTAAGGATACTAAAGAGCAAAAAATCAAAGAATTTAAATCTAATAGTTCAAAAGAAACTTTTACAAATATTGTTAAAAAGGCACAGGAACACATTCTTGAAGGAGATATTTTCCAAGTCGTACTTTCACAGAGATTCTTCCTTGAAGCTAAGTTAGACGCGCTCACTACTTATCGTTTACTTAGAAGCCTTAACCCCTCACCATACCTTTATCTCTTCAATGTAGATCAGAGCGAGCTTGGCAAAGAGAGTTTCAGCATAGTTGGTTCTTCACCTGAAATGTTAATCAAGTCAGAGATTATTGAAAATGAAAATGGTAAACATGAAATATGGGCAGAACTTAGACCTATCGCTGGTACCTACAAAAGAGGTAAAAATGCTAACGAAGATAAAGTACTCACTGAGAAACTCTTAAAAGATACTAAAGAAATAGCAGAGCATGTGATGCTAGTAGATCTTGGGCGAAATGATCTAGGTAGAGTCTGCGAAAACGGCACTATCCATTTAGCTGAAAGCATGGTGGTAGAGAAGTATTCACACGTGCTGCATATAGTCAGCTCAGTGAAAGGAAAACTCAAAAAAGATGTTAATAGCATAAAGCTACTGAAAGCCTGTTTCCCAGCTGGTACTCTTACTGGTGCCCCTAAAATTGAAGCGATTAAAATTATTTCTAAATTAGAGAATGAAGCACGCGGGCCTTATGGTGGCTGCATTGGCTATATTAATTTAGATGGCACTATAAATGTGGCGATTATGATAAGAACTATTATCCTTGAAAAGCACCAAGCTTCCATACAATGTGGTGCTGGTATAGTCGCAGACTCTTCCCCTGAATCTGAATATCAAGAAACTTTTAATAAGGCAAGAGCCTTAATGGAAGTCTTATCCACACTAGCTTAGAAGAATGAAAATCCTCCAAGTAAAACAGTACTAGATTAAACCCAATTTAGTAAAAAGCACTACAGCAGCAGTCTCAGCTCTAAGAATTCTCCTCCCAAGACTAACACCTTTAAAATCTAGCTTTTCTAAAGCCTCTACTTCTTCTATACTCAAACCACCTTCTGGCCCAATTAAAAGAGAAGCTTTTCTTAAACCTAGAGAACTCGGCACAACTCCATTTTCTACGTCTTTATCGTCCTCACCAAGAGCTTCACTTAAAGAAAGCCTCTCTGAGCCAAAAAGCTTAATAGTGTCTTTATCAACTTTCTGATTCAGCCTAATTAAATCTTCAAAGCTAATTACTGGATTTAACTTTGCAAACACAGCTCCCTCACACTGTTCAGTCGCTGATTCAATGATTTTCAAGATTCTTTCGTGATAAGAATGTTCCTTTAGTTTCCTTAGATATTTTTTCTGGCTAAATTTAAAAAAGACTGGAGTAAATTCCTGAACTCCAAGCTCACAAAGCTTTCTTAACATCAATTCAAAATTTTCATTTTTAATAATCGGCACATAAAAGTTCACATAAGTGTCAAGCTCTCTAGGACTCTGTTTCACACTCACTATTTCAAAATCCAACTTTTTTAATATTTTGCTACCAATTTTAGTGAGTAATTTTACTTGATAAATATTACGAGAAAAACCATCTATCAATTCAATATCATTATGGGCGTGTAGCGAAACTCCATTCTCTGCGTTTTCGTCGTCCTTAGAGTATCTTAAAACTTTAATGAGTTGATGAATTAAATTTTGTTTTTTGGTGGTTATAATCTTATTAGATAAATCAATAAGATCGTCTTCTTTATTTATAGCGAATCTGTAAGATCTAACCATAACAACCAAAAAATTATATTACTATGCTTGACATTAAAAAAATCAGACAAAACCCAGATTTAATAAAAGAATTACTTTCTTTACGAAATCCTTACTACGAAAAGATTCTAAATGAGCTCTTAGAAGTAGATAGACAATATCGGGAAAAACTTATTGAAAAAGAATCTTTAGAAGCAGAGCGTAATAGTCTTAGCAAGACTGTCGGTCAAAAAAAATCTAAAGGTGAAAATGCTGACTCTGAAATAGAAGCATTAAACAGCATCAAGGAAAAACTAAAATTAATTAATGAGCTAGAACCCATTTTAGCGGAAAAGCAGCAAGAACTTTTACTAGAACTTCCGAATATACCGAGCTCAGACACACCTTACGGTAAAGATGAGAATGATAATAAATTCATCATGGAGTGGGGGACAAAGCCCAGCTTCAGCTTCCAACCACTAGAACATAATGATTTAGGCAATACTACTCAAGAGCTAGATTTTGAAAGGGGAGTTAAATTAAGTAAAAGTAGATTTACAGTAGTGACGGGTAAGTTAGCTAAATTAGAACGAGCTTTAATTAATTTCATGTTAGATAAAGCTACAGAAAATGGTTATCAAGAGTATAGCTTACCTGTAATAGTCAACTCTGATTCCCTCTATGGAACTGCTAATTTACCTAAATTTAAAGATGACCTTTTTAAAATAGAGGGTGAAGAGCTTTATTTAATTCCGACAGCAGAGGTTCCCCTAACTAATCTTTACCGTAACGAGATTCTAAGAGAAGAACAGCTACCTTTAAGAATGACTGCTTATACTCCTTGCTTCAGGTCAGAAGCAGGTTCGGCTGGTAAAGACACTCGTGGCATTATTAGACAGCACCAGTTTAATAAAATAGAGCTAGTTGTTCTATGCAAGGAAGAGGAGGCTATAGCTGAACATGAAAGGCTTACTAGTAACGCTGAGTCTATTCTTCAAGCGCTAGAATTACCTTACCGAAAAGTTCAGCTCTGTGCTGGAGATTTAGGCTTCAGTGCAAGTAAGTGCTATGACTTAGAAGTCTGGTTTCCAAGCCAAGGGAAATATAGAGAAATCAGCAGTTGTAGCTGGTTCTCAGATTTTCAAGCAAGAAGAACACAAATAAGATTCAAACGCAATGATAAATCAGGTAAATCAAAGAATGAACTAGTTCATACAATTAATGGCTCTGGACTAGCAGTAGGTAGAACTTTAGCTGCGATTATGGAAAATTATCAGACCGAAAATGGAGAAATAATAATACCTAAAGCTCTTAGAGCTTATTTAAGCAATCGCTGAAAAATGCTGTTTTTAGCATTTTTCGACCCCGACCGAGGTATAAAACCTAGCTCGGGGAGCGGATTGCTTAATCTCTTTACCTGACAGTCCGTGATGAAAAATTTCATTTTTCATCACTTCCTTAAAGCAGAGTTCTCTAGTTTAAACTTGGGCGTATAGCCAAAATTTTAAACCTCTCAAGATTCTTAATTTCTTGTTAATATTTAAAGTGTATTGATATTAGCATCATGAACAGTCAAGCGCATATTTCTGATTTAGACCAAGCAATCAGAGTGGTCATCAAGAATTTAGAAGAAAGGTCAGAAGAACCTATCAGTTTCTGGGAAACAGTAAGTACAGAAACTAAAATTAGTGAGAAGTGTCAGTATTTTGAAGCTAAGCCCCACTGAATGGGCGTCTAGCTGAACAAACAAGTTCAAGCAACTACTGATATAATTAGCCTCATGCCTAAACACTACTTGAGCGTAAACGATCTCAGCAAAGACGATTTATACAATTTATTAAACCATTCAGCCGAATTAAAAGCAGAACTGAAAGCAGGCCATGATCATTCTCATCTGCTTAAAGGCAAATCGATTGGCATGATTTTTGAAAAACCTAGTCTTAGAACTAGAATCAGCTTTGAAGTCGGCATTAGCCAACT
Source organism: bacterium (assembly GCA_046080385.1). Classification (GTDB taxonomy): domain Bacteria; phylum Cyanobacteriota; class Vampirovibrionia; order LMEP-6097; family LMEP-6097; genus LMEP-6097. The sequence continues at coordinate 1,865 of JBJTTW010000237.1, read as the reverse complement.
AGGAGCACACCCTGTACTTCTTAACGCTCAAGAAATTATGATCAGTGGTAGAGAAAGCCGCTATGACGTCGCAAGAGTTATGTCACAGTACTTAGATATGTTGATGATAAGAACTTTTGGCCATGATGTAGTCGAAGAGATCGCTGAACACAGTTCGATTCCAGTAATTAATGGACTAACAGATTTAGAACACCCTTGTCAGACGCTCGCGGACTTACTTACAGTTAAAGAACACTATGGCACACTAGATAATCTTAAAATAGCTTATATCGGAGATGGCAATAACACTGCTAGAAGTCTTATGCTAGCTTGCACTAAACTTGGAATAAAAATCTCCATAGCTTGTCCGCTTGGTTATGAACCAGGAAAATCTTATGAATCAGAGTTCACTCATGTCTGCCATGGTGTTGGTGAAGCTGCTCAAGATGCCGATGTCATCTACACTGATGTTTGGTCTAGCATGGGTCAAGAAAAAGAAGCACAAATTCGTAAAGAACGCTTTGCTGGATATCAAGTAAACACAGCTCTACTTCAAGATTTTGCTAAACCTACAGCGATAGTCCTGCATTGCCTTCCAGCTCACCGAGGAGAGGAAATAACAGCAGAAGCTCTTAAAAATCACGAGTCTACTATTTTAAGACAGGCTGAAAACCGCTTGCATACACAAAAGGCGATTATGTTATCACTCAGAAATTGAGACCGCTCGCAATCTTTAATGGCACTTGGCACTGTTGCCTTAATCTCTGCGTTTTATGTCTATCTGGCTTTCAGGAGCTAGATCTAAAACCGTTAGCTTAGTACTCTTGTCTAGAGAGGCTGTGATATCTACATTCGAACTGTTTGCCAAAAGAATAATATTAGATTTACTTACAGAAAGATTTACACCAAGAACATAAGTAAAAATAGAAAACTTATCACCGTTGACCATCTCAATAGTAATAGAGCTATTACTCGGTAAAAACTCCATATAGACTTCATTTAAATCATTCTGCATAATTATGTTTAAATTCAATGCTGATTTTATAAGACCACCACTAAGATACACTTGAGCTCCCTCTGCGCCTAAAATCATTTCCCGCACATCAAGTAGATCATTGTGATCTATAGCAAATCTCCCTTCTTCATTTAGAAAAAATATCTCATCTAATTTTTCGGGGAAGAGTTTAAAAGATTTGGTGCTTAAATTCACATCAATCAATTTCAGAGCATACTCATCTGCAAACTCCTTAATTCTATCTATATTATTTTTTGCAATTGAACGAGTATAAGGTGAATAAGGATGCTTTCGAAAAGTTTCTAAATTAAGCTTAAGTGATTTATTTAGACGAACCGCTAACATATTAGCTAAAACAGTTTCAGGTAAAGTGTTTATAGATTCTTTAACTTTTTCAAGATTAATAATCTGATCCTCATTACCATCTAATTTATCTAATAAAGACTCAAGATCAATAATAAGATTCTGAGAATATTTATTATCTTGGATTAAGCTATCCCAAAAGCTTACAGCTTCTCTATAATCTCTATCGTAAACTCCAAGATGTATTTTACCGTCAGGCTTTTCAAGAAGCATTTTCGTAGACACCTGCTTAAAAGGAAATTTTCCTTCAGCTTTTTCATCCCATGCCTGACAGTCAGCTTGCTCTGCAATTTCGATTAAATTTTCAAATATAGATTTAACCGATTTAGAATTCATAAATACAATGTCGGCGATGAAAATTAAGTCTTCCTTAAGGAAGTGATGAAAAATTTCATTTTTCATCACGGACTGTCAGGTGAAGAGGTTAAGGATCCGCTCCCCGAGCTAGGTTTTATACCTCGGTCGGGGTCGAAAAATGCTAAAAATAGCATTTTTCAGCGGATCCTTA
>JBJTTW010000236.1:0-8983 GCA_046080385.1 bacterium | reverse complement strand
AATACATTTATTATAAAATAAATATAAATGACAGAAGCAGTTATATTAGCTAGGGTTTCGACATCTAGGCAGGAAAAAGAGGGATTATCCCTTAGAGAAATTCAGATTCCACTACTTCAGGAATATGCTCAGAATAAGGGCTTTAGCGTAATTAGAGAATTTACATTTAGTGAAAGTGCTGATAGAAAGATTCGCAGTAAATTTCACGAGATGGTGGAGTTCGTAAAACAGAGTCCTAAAGTTAAAACCATCATTGCCTATAGAGTAGATAGAATCACTCGTAATTACAGGGATGCCGTTCTAATAGATGAACTCATAAAAGATCATGATAAAGAAATTCATTTCGTAGATGACAGACTAATCATTAACAGAGATTCTAAGGGTAGGGATATACAGGACTGGGACCTGAAAGTATTTCTAGCTAAGCAGTATTTAAACCGATTAAAAGATGATGCTAAGAACTCAGCAGCCTTAAAACTAAGCCGTGGAGAGTGGCCAGGACAAGCCCCATTTGGCTATATTAATATTCAAAGCGGCACTAGGAATAAATGGATAGATCTAGATCCTATAGAAAGCGAAGTAGTAAGGTTTATTTATACAGAATATGCTACTGGAAGCGTTTCTATGGATATTCTAGTACGAAGAGTAGAAAATTATTTTCAAGTTAAATTAGTAAAAGCAGCTATAGACAGGATTCTAAAGAATAAATTTTACATAGGCATAATGCAATATGACGGTCACGAATACCCACACAGCTATGAACAGATCATAGATAAACAGCTTTATCTAAGAGTCCAGAATGTTAAAGCCTCTTTTAAGAAAAAAACTGGTCATAAATATGCAGGCTTACCATTTGCGTATAGAGGCTTAATAAGCTGCTCTGAATGTGGTCTAGCTCTATCACCAGAAATGAAAAAGAAAAAATACGTTTACTATAAATGCACTGAATATCAGGGTAAACATGGAGCTAAATATATTAAAGAAGAGAATATCACTGAACAGTTAGCTCTAGCCTTTAGAAATATAAAAGTCCCAGCTGATGTTATAGAAAGCATAGTAAAAACGCTAAAAGATTCTCATAAGGATAAAAAAGATTTTTATGAGCAGCAGAAGCGAGCTTATCAGAATGAGTTTAATAAGTATAAAAATAGACAGGATAAAATGTACACCGATAGGTTAGATGGTCTCATTTCGACTGAGGACTATTTAGCGAGAAATTCAGAGTATCAAGATAAATTAGATTTCTATCAAGCCCAGCTTCTCACTTTAGAGGGTGCTGATAACGAATACTACAGTACAGCTAATGCCATACTCTCCATAGCCCACGAAGCAGAAGATTTATTCAAAAGTTCTGAAGTAGAACAAAAACGCAAGCTTATGAATCTGGTACTTCAGAACTTAAAAATAGAAGGCTCAAACCTAGTCTATGAGTACGCTAGACCCTTTAACATACTCGCTCAATCTGTAAATTGTAATGAATGGCAGGGCATGAGAGATTCGAACTCCCGACGCCTCGGTTCGTAGCCGAGTCCTCTATCCAGCTGAGGTAATGCCCCTTGTAAATTTAAAAGATAGCATGAAAATTATGACAAATAGTCAAAGATTTCATAAAAGAAAAACAGGGCATTATCCATTAAAATTCTTTATTCAGTTATTCTATTAAATCTAAGATGTTCAAGATTAGTACTAATTTTTCCGAGAAGCTCCGTCTGCTTTTCTAGAAAGAAAGAATAATGCGATTTAGTATTCTGCACCATTAAAAAATAACCTAAACTACAGATACTGATAACCGAAAATAGCGATATAAAAAGGGCTATATGAGAAACAATTCTCTCCTGCTTAATACTTTTTAAAAGCATTATTTCGTTGAGCATTTGGGAATTAACATAAAACTTCTCACCATTTTTATTCCATAAAGCCCCAAAAAGCTCTTGGTAAGTTATATATGCATCATTAGAACCATCCTTAGATACCTCAAAACCTCTCACTTGTAGGAAATGCGAAAGCTCATCTTCCGTAATACCCCTACTAGCATTAATCACAGCGTAATCTATTATTGATTCATAAAAATCCACTTTGAAAATTTTGAACCATACTCTATCAAGTGCAGACATAAAAATCCTCCTGAATAATCTATATATGCATTTTTCCCGTAGATTAAATCTAGATAACCATCTTTCAAGGGGTTAATGTTATAAAATAATAAATGCTTGCTAGATAAATCACTAATTTGGTTCAGAAAGAACCTCCGAGTTTTCGACAATAAGTGCCTCTCTGAAGCACTTACGGAGTCACAAGAAGTAATAGCTATTTATGTTATCGACGAACGCCTCTTTGAAATAACCCCCTATGGTTTTAAAAGAGCTAGCGAATTTCGTCTAAAATTTCTTTACGAATCACTAATTAACCTGAAAAATAATCTAGCGATGATGAACATTGATTTAATCATTCTTGAAGGTAACAGTTTTCAGCAGATATCTCAAATCATGAATGGCTTAAAAATTACTGATGTTTACTATGAAAAAGATATAGCCTTTGAGGAAAGACAGTTAGAAAAACAGCTGAAAAGAAATTTCAGAGACGTAAAGTTCCATAAACATAATGCTAATTATATTTTCGATTACGAAGTCGTAAAATCTAGAGTAAAAAAACTTCCTGATACTTTTACGAAATTCAGAAAAGATTACGAAAAATTATACTTATCGGCAGAGAGGAAGCTCTACCCAGTTCAATACGAATATAGCGCTAATCAGATAGATTTTAAACAGGAATTTACAAGATTTCAAAAATCTCAAATGAGTTCAGAAAGTAATTTAAAAATCGTGCAAGATTTAGCAGAAAGAATAGATCAATTTTCCATACAAGCTGATCCTAGAGCGACTTTCGTCTATCAAGGTGGCGAAAACGTAGGATTAGATCGTATCAAACAGTATATCTGGGAACAAAAATCCATTAAAAGATATAAAAAAACCAGAAATGAGCTTATGGGGCGTAATTTCTCAAGTCGTTTCTCAGCTTGGCTTTCGCTTGGCTGTATTTCCATGAATCATGTTATTTATGAAATAGAGAAATTTGAAAAGCAAGAGCTGGAGAATGATTCCACCTATTGGCTTAAATTCGAATTACTGTGGCGAGAGTATTTTAGGCTACTCTATGGGAAATATAAAATAGATATTTTTAAGCTAAAAGGTCCGCATGACAGAGATACTCACCGTGCCCTAGATACAGAGCTTTGTAATAAATGGATGACTGGTAAAACTGGAGAAGCTTTTATAGATGCGAATATGATCTCCCTCAATCATACTGGCTACATGTCTAATCGCGGTAGACAGAATGTAGTTAGTTATTTAATTCATGATTTAAAGCAGGACTGGAGATTCGCTGCTAGCTATTTCGAGCATATGCTCATAGACCATGATGTATTTAGTAACTGGCTGAACTGCTCGTACATAGCGGGACTGGTAGCTACTGACAAGCCTCATATATTCAATATTCAGAAACAGGCTGAAACTTATGATCCGAAGAGGAAGTTTCAGAAGCATTGGCTTTAAGAACGGTCTCTTTAAGGCTTAGTTACAGGCTGTTTAACTGCTGGTGCCGCAACTGGTTTAGTAACTTTAGCAGCCTCGGATTTAACCGCAGGTGCAATCACTGCCTTAGCTCCAGTATTCACAGCAGGTTTAAGTGCAGGTGTAGCCATTACTGGCTTAGCAGTTGTAGCTGGAGATGATTTAATCACAGGTGTAACCACTGGTCCAGCAGGCTTAGTAGTAGCTGGCGTTGTCGCTGCGGGCTTAGCCCCTGTACCCAAAGCAGGCTTAGTAACAGTATTAGACTTAACTGGCGTTAGCACCACCGGCTTAGCTCCAGTAGTCACAGCAGGTTTAGCCACGACTGGCATCGCCGCCACTGGCTTAGCAGGCACTGATGGTACTACAGGTCCCTTTACAACAGGCTGCATTTGGGGCGTGCCAACAGCTAAAGGGTTTACTAGAACTGGCTCTTTAATAGCAGTCACTGGCGCGGCTAAAATCGAACCATCATCTATCGTGTCTGCTATTAGTTTAGCCTCATCCTGAGCTGTTTCCACTTGTTTCGGTAAAAGAGTTATAGCTAAAGAATCTCTGAGTTGCATCGCCTCGCGATGTCCATTACTTGCTGCGATTAAAAACCAGACATAGGCTTGCCTATAGTCATGCAAAACTCCACGCCCTTTATAAAACATATTACCGATATTATACTGAGCGATAACATGCCCTCTAGAAGCAGCTTTCAGATACCAGGAAAAAGCGGTTCTAAAATTCTGAATAACTCCTTGACCATTATCAAACATAACGCCTAAACTATTTTGAGCTGGAGCGTAACCATGATCAGCAGATTTAGTAAACCATTTATAGGCTTGCTTATGGTCTTGACGCATAGCATAACCTTTATAGTACATAAGCCCATAGTAGTACTCAGCGACTTCATCGCCTTTCTCAGCGGCATTTTCAGTACAAGTAAGCGCTAATTTATAATCTTTAGCTAAAAAACGCTTATAGCAAGCACTCTTTAAATAGGAACTAGAAGAAAGGTTCGTAGGACCTAAAGCCTTAGCCATAAATGCGTAAGGTAAGGTCAAAAGAAGAGTGAAACTGAATATAAGGAAAAGCTTAGTCACAGTATTTTGAATATAACATGCTGGGATAGTTGAGACAAATTTTCAATATCATACTCATAAACAAAGTTAAAACTGCCCCAATTAACTTCACTTAAGGAAGTGATGAAAAATGAAATTTTTCATCACGGACTGTCAGGTGAAAAGGTTAAGGATCCGCTCCCCGAGCTAGGTTTCATACCTCGGTCGGGGTCGAAAAATGCTAAAAATAGCATTTTTCAGCGGATCCTTAAGTAAGTTGGGGAAAAATGTCCCCTAAAAAACAATCAATTAAGGAGCGAGAATATTATGAATGAAAAAGAGAGTAGATGTTCTTAGGGAATGTTCGATATGTAAAGCTAGGGGAAGTGTGATTCGACGTGGATTTTTCGAGAGAAAATCAGATAGAAAAATAATTCAGAAATATTACTGTAAGAAATGCAGAAAATCCTTTTCACAGCAGACTTTTAGCTATGACTATCGCCTCAGAAAGCGCTATCTTAACCAAACAGTATTTAAATTAATCTGCAAAGGAGTGTCACAAAGAGGCATTGCGCAGATACTTAATATTAAACAAACTACAGTAGCTCTAAGGGTAAAGAAATACGGTCTTAAAGCTAGAGAACATCTAGAGAAAACTAGAGAAACAGAAGATCTTAGTGAAGTATTTTTTGATGAAATGGAGACCTTTGAGCATTCTAAATGCAAGCCATTAACTATTCCTTTAGCAGTTAATCCAAAGAACCGTAAAATACTCTCCCTAAGCGTGGGTAAAATACCTCCTAAGAAGAAATTAACCGCTATCGCTCTTAAAAAGTACGGCATTAGAAAATCAGAAAAAAAGAAAAAAATCAAAGAAATGCTTATGTATATTAGGCGATATAGAGATAAGAATATTTTATTCTCTTCAGATCAGGCTACTTGTTATCCAAATATACTCAAAGAGTTATTTATAGAGTATAAACATCTAGCCTTTAAGGGGAAAAGAGGCTGTATAGTAGGTCAGGGTGAACTTAAAGCTTCTGGTAGAGATCCCCTTTTCGCTCTAAATCATAGTTGTGCCATGATCAGGGATAATATTAAAAGGTTAAGTAGGCGCACTTGGTGTACTACTAAAAGAATTCATATGCTAGAACATATACTCTATATCTATGCCTACTTTCATAACCTAGTCATAGATAAGGCTCCACTTCTTATGAAGAATTTGATTTGAAATCAGGGAAATGCTTCGCTGTCAGTGATTTAGGATTGCCTTCTAGGAGAAATTAAGGGGGGCAGTTTAAGCTTTAGCTTCATAGTAACTGCACTAATTATGTGTCGTGGCTTCGAGGGCTGTACCTTGACCAGCGATAGAAATATATCCATTTAAATTTTTGGCTATGCTCTCACCATTATTTCTTAGAAGAAAACGCAGAAATTGGAGTTAGGCAACAGTGCCATTCACCGAAAACCCCGCACAGCCTGAAATTGCAGGTTGAATAAATTTTCAATACACAGCTTCAATACTATTATCATCAGGATCGAAAGCTTTACCTACCAAGCTTATAAAATCTTGAGTGTAGCCAAAATCCTCATTTGATAAGCTTTGGTCTTGTTTCATAAAACAGTCTTTTAAAACTGCCTGAAAGCTTGGCATTTCCTCTATTATCAAGTTAGGATATTTACTAAGAGTTCCCACTATTTTATCCTTAAGCCTAGTTAATGATTGATTACGATCAGTAATATACTGACTTTGCTTTTCGTTATTTTCTCCTTGCGGCTTAAAGCCCTTTGTGTAAAGCGCATAGAGACGAGCTAAAAGTCTTAAATCCTCAGCTTTAATATTTGATTTATTTTGACCATCTTCATTTTTAGACCAGATCTTCTCTGTACTAATTAAGTCATTTATAAAATTGGGCTTACCTAAAATTACCAAAGATATCATAGTCAAGATCTCTTGAGACATCCGCTTCATTGGATCTGTTATTTTAAAATAATTTGGTAATCTTTGAAATGTTTTCATCTGAGACCAATCATTAGCAACATCTCTATTTATCAAGAATCTCGGGTAATTCTCTTTTAAAGAGTAGCTTACGTTTGACCCAGTTTGAGTCGACGTACAGATCTGCTGTAGAAAGAACTCTACATAAGCACGAATTAAAGACTTCTTTTCCTCATTATTAATCTCACGATTATTCAGCGTTTGACAAAATTTTTCATTTAATTTATTCAAAACTAAAGAAGGTTCATCTCGATTGAGACTCGCTAACTGATTGCTCCTTGTTAATTTAGGATAGATTTGGTTAATTAGTTCTATGTCTTCCGCTTTTAGATTTTCACCAAATGGATGAAGAGATTTCTCCTCAGAAACCAAGTAATTTGCAACATTTTCGTTAACCGTCATTAATTCTTGAATCATATCTTGAAGATGATCACCTGCAATATTTCTCAAACCACTCTCTGGAGATAAATTAGCCTTAATTTTAGCCACTCCTTCATCACTGTTTAGGTATTTCACCACTCTCTGTAAAGTTAAAAGCATTTGCCAAGATTCTTTTAAATCAGAAACAGGGAACATATTAGCTCCTCCATTTTTTCTAGAATTATTTATCAGATCTTCTATAGTGGCATTACGATTCACAGATGATGATTCTGTTTCACTACGCTTATCTACACTGCTTTTTAAAATAACTTGTGATTGAATTAATTTCGTCTGAAGCTCTTGAAGTAAGTTCTGTGAATTCCCTCGATTAGCAACTAACTCATCAACTATCTCTCCAAGTCTATTTAAAGTTTGCTGACTACGCTCTAAAAGATTTTTTTGCGTACCTGATGTAGATAGCAGGTCTATTTTTTCTTGAAAATTATTTATTTGATTAACCGCTCCTTCTGATAAGGAGTTAGAATTTTTATAAAGAGTTACAAGTTGTTTTATATCTCTAACAAATGCCTGTTTTGTATTAAGAATGGCTTCAGTAGAAGGATATTTATCATTATCATAGATAAAAGAAAAAACTTTAAGGAAATTTCTCGCATCCTGATCATTTTCTCTATTAAATAAATCTCCAGCACCAGAAGATCCACTACGATTATTAAATGAGCCTACTAGTTTAATTAATGCTTCTTTAGTGGGTTCTACATGAGCTGAAGAATTAATACTAGTAGGCGTTTCTACCTCTTGAATTAAATCGACTAACTGACTTGCCTTAATAAGAGAATCACTGAAACTAGGATAGTCACGATCTGCTAGATGATTAATTCTATCCGCATCCTTGTTAATGATATTAACTAGATTTATTACCGCCATAGGAGTGCTTTCTGGAACATTTAAACCAATAATTTTCAAGCCACGAGCGATTTTCAATTGATCATTAGGTAATTGATTGTTTAATTGAAGATAAGTGTACTGATCCCTAATTTCATTAAATAGAACTGTCGCAGAAGCTTTTGTCAGTTTTTTTAAAGACCCCTTCTCGAATGGAGTAGCATTATTAATTTCAGCACGCTCGATTAAAATATCTAAACTCCCTAGTGCTTTCATCGTTTTTAGATAATCACCAGACTTAGAAGAAAACTTATCTCCGCTCGCCTTATTTGCGATACCTGCATAGATACCATTTTCTAAATCCTTGGTTATTAATTGAATGATTAAAGCTTTCTGAGCTTGATCTTCACTGAGTGTCCCATAGCTTAACTGATTAAAAAGTGTTCCTAATTTTTCAGCTAGTTTTTCGTCCGATCCCTTAGAGTAAATAAACTTTCTTAAAGCATAGCCTAATTTTCCCTCATCTTTTTCACGCAAGAGGAAATCATTAAGACTACTATTGTTCGTTAGCCTTGAGTAATCTGCATGAAGATACCTCTCGCTATAATTATTAGGTGTTATATTGTCTAAGGCTTTTAAAACCTCCTGAATATCAGTACCGCTTTTGGCGGTCTTAAGATTCTCCGTGAGAAAATTCTGTTCTGCTGCAGAAATGCTTTCATCTGATAAATTTACAGGACGAGAAATTTCATTTAATAAATTTTTCTTTGGTTCTCTGTCCTCGGTATTTCCTGAGGAAGGACGCTTCATCTTTTCTGGGTCTGATAAACCTGATTCAGCTGAACCTTTTGGATTACCTAGATTTGATTGACGAAACAAGAAATATAAAAACCGTATCATGCGACTGTATTATCTTAAGCGATGTAATAAAGATAATATCACAGAGCGCTCAATTAAGTCATTCCCTGAGTTCAGATCTGAAGTTAAATTTTTAATAATTTAAGCAAATTGTTAATTAGATTTCAGAGAGAAGTTTATCAAGAGAGATGGAATTTCTGCAAGAAATTCCATCTCTCTTCACTTTATGCCATTAGCATGGCTAG
>JBJTTW010000235.1:0-3434 GCA_046080385.1 bacterium | reverse complement strand
GCTACGAGAGTTTTGTTGCTTGTACTCTAGATGAATTAGGATATCGAGTTTCGGTAACTAATCCAAGAAGCATTAGAAATTATGCTAAAGCATTAGGGAAGCTTGCCAAAACAGACAAGATAGATGCCAAAATACTTTCAGGTTTTGCAAAGCATATTCAAGCAGCTCAAACTCGTTTAGTATCTAAAGAGCAGATGAAATTGAAAAAGCTAGTTAGACGCAGAAATGATCTTTTGCTAATGGAAAGAATGGAAAAGAATCACTTGCACATAGAAGAAGACATCGATCTACAAGCCAATATACACGACCATTTGGATGTTCTTGAAGATAAATTAAATGAAATTGAAAGTATGATCAAAGAAATGATTAGTGCAAATGAAAGTCTCTCTGAGAAAGCTGAACTCATTGAGTCCATGCCAGCAGCAGGAAAAGTTCTTTCTAGTACACTAATTGCAGAATTACCAGAACTAGGTAATCTATCTGAAACAAAAATTGCGGCTTTGGTTGGAGTTGCTCCGTATAACTGTGATAGTGGGCAGATGCGTGGAAAAAGGAAAATTTATGGAGGAAGAGCTAAAGTTAGAGAAGTACTCTATATGGTTACTTTAGTTGCCATACGGCATAACCCGATTATTCAGAAATACTATCTGAAACTTTGTTCTAATGGGAAACCTAAAAAAGTTGCTATTGTCGCTGCGATGAGAAAAATACTACTGATTCTAAGCGCTATGCTCAAAAAACAGTCTAAATGGGACCAAAATTATTCAAATTATTTAAAAAATACTTGACTTCTAAGACGATTGCTCATGTATGCTTGATACATTGCGGTCATTCGTCCTCCTCAGCCTTGAACTTACACGTTCGGCAATAGTGCCTTAGGCTTTAGGCGCCTCTGATATAAAATGAAAAATCTTCTCAGCAAGTGAAGTATGCTGATCTGCACACTGGTTTAAGTAGGCACCTTTAACTACAGTAATTAACAGAAGCCAAGATACTAACGCTAAAAATATAATAAATAACTCTGAATAACTCATACAAATATAATAGCATATTTTAGTAAGGGTGGTGTTTTTTATTTATTGGTAAAATTTAAAGAAAGGCAATGTCTAAAATCCGCAGAGCTACTTTTGAAAAAGATAGCTTCTAAAGCGATTAGTTTAGTGGGTTAATCAAAAAATAGTACTTGGGTATAAACCTTATTAAGGTAAAAGCCAATCAATGAGTACTCTTGACCAAGAAGTAAAAGCAAAACTAGATAAAGCTATTAAATCTTATAAAGCGGGAGATTATATTGAAGCTGAAGCTTTACTTAGGGAATGTGTTAAAAAAGAGCCTAATGGCAATACTACAGCGGAAGCTTGGTATTACTTAGGGCTTATAGCTTATAGATCTAAAAACTATGAAATAGCAGTAGAACACTTTAACGCAGCTATAAAAATCCATGTCGAAGAAAAATATTTTTTAGACCTAGGTCTTGCATTGTATCAATTAAAAAAATACAATGCCTTAGAAGAATGCTATCTCAGATTACTTTCCATAAATCCAGACTCTTCTGTATATAACTGTAATTTAGGTGTTGCTTATTCACAAAAAAATCAACTAGATAAAGCCGTTGACTGTTACAAGAAAGCATTAGTTATAAATCCTAAAAGTGCAGATACCTATAACAATCTGGGATTCGCTTTAAAGCGTCAGAATAAAATTCTTGAAGCAAAGGAGTGCTATTTTAAAGCGATAGAGTTAAATCCTAAACATCCAGATGCTCACTTTAATCTAGGAATAGCTTATAAAGATACTATGCAGCTTAAGGAGTCGATTAAATGCTACAGGAAAGTTGTTGAATTAAATCCTCAATACACTGACGTATATTTAAATTTAGCAATTGCTCTACTTTTAGATAGAAATTTTGAAGCAGGCTGGAAAGCTTATGAAGAACGTATTACTGTTCAAAAAATTAATGAAACAATGAGTCCTCTCCTAAAGCAAAAATGGAATGGTGAATCTCTAGAAGGTAAAAATATTTATGTTTTGCATGAACAGGGATTTGGCGATATTATTCAATTTTCAAGATTTTTACCTTATTTAAAGAAATTAGGTGCTAATCGAGTCTTGTTTAAGAGTAGGCCAGAAACGATAAGTTTATTTGAGGAAACTAAGTTATTAGGCGTAGAAATTGTTGATGTTGATATTGATGAAAAGACATTAGACTTTGATTACTACATACCGCTACTTAGCTTAGCTTATTATTTGAAGGTTAACGAATACAATATCCCTTCTACTGATAAATATTTACATGCAAGTAAGAGAAGGATTAATAAGTATCAAAAGAAATTTTTTAACAATGAGCAGTACAAGATAGGAATATTTTGGCAAGGCAGTAGGACAAACTCTGGAGATGCCGAACGCTCACTTGCCTTGAAATATTTCTATCCTCTCTTTAGCTATGATAATGTAGCAATTTATTCTATACAAAAAGACTTCGGCTCTGAGCAATTAGGCGATTTACCTGATAAATACAAGATAGTGAATCTTGGTAATGAGTTTAATGATTTTTCAGATACTGCCGCCGCTATTGAAAATCTTGATTTAGTTATCTCTGTTGATAGTTCCGTTGCTCACCTTGCAGGCGCGCTCGGGAAAGAAGTCTGGATTATATTATCAGAAAGACCTGAATGGCGTTGGGGAAGAGAAGAAGACCTTACTATCTGGTATGAAAATGCAAGACTTTTTAGACCCGTATTCGGAGCAGGAAAGCATGAGACAATGTCAAGAGTATTTAAAGCATTAGATAAAAAACTCGCGAATTTATCTTTATGTCAATCTAACTAATATTCAATTTTTTGTGATCTAATTCTAGCTTGCTTAATCTATAAGCTTGCCGTTGTTATTCAAGTACTCCGTTGTTATTGACCTTGTTCCCGTCTGTAAATTGGAAATTTTCAACTCCTGTAACTGTCTGTGTTTCACCGATACCACCATTAATCAGGGTGTATGTTTGTGTACCTGAGTCATAACTTATAGTGTAATCCTCGTATTTACCACTTAAGCTTAATGTATCAGTACCCGTACCACCTATTATAGTGTTATTCCCGCCACCACTAATGAGTGTGTCATCACCGTCACCACCATCAAGATAGTCATCACCATCACTTCCACCGGCACCACCACTAAGTGTGTTATTACCACTGTTACCAATTATAGTGTTATTAAGGGTATTACCAGTAGCATTTATAGCCGCTGTTCCAGTTAAAGTCAGGTTCTCGACATTAGCCCCAAGGCTGTAATTTATAGATGCATTTACTGTATCCGTGCCTTCACCTGATAACTCTGTTACGACATCAGCAGCATTATCGACTACATAAGTGTCATCACCGGCACCACCATCGAGCGAATCCGCATCAGTACCACCATCAAGATAGTCATTACCGATACCA
>JBJTTW010000234.1:0-25594 GCA_046080385.1 bacterium | reverse complement strand
CTAAGAGCTAAATGGCAGTCTATGACTGATGAAATGAAGCGATTAGAGGAAGAAAATAATAAGATATTTATAGAAGCTTATGGTCTAGAAGAAGAACTCAGTCCAGAAGTGCCGCTTAAAGAAATTACTCTTACCTGTAATCCACAGTACCGCTATGATTCTAAAAAATCTTCAGCAGCTTTAGAGAAACTCTTATTAGAAGATACTATTAAAGAGTTTATTTCTTATGCAGTTGGCTGTATTTTTGGTAGATATTCATTAGATAAGGCTGGTTTGATATTAACTAATCAGGGAGAGACTTTAAATGATTATTTAAAGGCTGTTCCAGAACCTAGTTTTATGCCAGATGAAGATAATGTAATTCCAGTTTTAGAAGAGGAATGGTTTAACGATGATATAGTGAATCGCTTTAAAAACTTTCTTAAACTAAGCCTAGGGGATGAAAATTATGAGCTTAATATGAGCTTTATAGAAGAAGCTCTAGGAAAGGATATTAGAAAATATTTTCTTAATGATTTTTATGATCATCATGTAAAACAGTATAAGAAACGCCCTATATACTGGATGTTTTCCTCTCCTAAAGGGAGTTTTAATGTCTTAATTTATATGCACCGTTATAATGAAAATACTCTAAATGTCATTCTAAATGAGTATCTTAGGCACTATAGAGAGAAATTAAATAATCTGTTACTAGAGCTAGAAAACATCTCTAACTCTGAGTCTAGGGCTGCTAGAGAGAAGATTCAGGCTGTTAAGGATATAGATAAAACGAAAAAGATTTTAAAAGAACTTAATGATTATGAACAGACTGTATTATTTCCTTTAGCTACAGAAAAAATAAAAATAGATTTAGACGATGGTGTGAAAATTAATTACAATAAATTTACTGGAGCAGTTAGAAAAATCACTGGCTTAACTGAATAGATGATTAAAACAGAAAAAGAATTAAATCTAAGGCAGATTAAGCAGAGTCTAGGAAAGCTTTTAGAGGATGATCGCTATGATGTTTTCTTCTGGTACGATACTAAAGCTGAGTTTAGAAGGGAATATGAAAAACTAAATCTAGAGAATTTAATTAAATACGAACTTAATAATAATGAGTTTAATTTGAGATATAAGATTCATCTTGCTAGACAAGAAAAAACAGAAGCTAAGTTTTTAATTTATAGTAACTCTGCTCGCCTAGCTGATGAGGATAATTGCTTCTTAGATCTTCTGCTTTCTAATCATGAATTTATCGCAGATAAAGTTTCTATGTATCTTACTGAGCTGGATTTAGAGCAGAGGCATAGGGCTTTAATTGCAGAACATATTAATTTTTTTGATAGCTCGGATAATAGGAAACAGGTAAAAGCCTTTATAAGAAAGTTTAGAGAGGCTCACTCCTACATTGATGAAGCTGCATTTAAGCTTAAAATTTTAAATATCAGTTTAGGTTCAGAAGGGAAAGATTTAGAAACGGCATTAGAAAAGTTATTCAGAGATTATTGGGAAGCGGAGGATTCTAGCTCTTTAGAAAATTTGAAAGAATATAATCTACTTGACTATTTAATTGAGAAATTAAAATTGTTTGATTATGAAGCACATCCTGAAGCTGATTTACTTGATCATTTTACTGTAAAGCTTTTTGATACTGTCTTCCAAAAAGCTCTTGCTAAGAGTATGGAAAAATCTTTAAATGATGAGGCGATTATTTTTTTAAATAACTTTAAAAATAATCGTATGAATGTAGATTTATTTAAGTCTGTTTCTAAGAAAATAGCAGAAATATTAGCTGTAGAAAAGCAGTTAGACGGGCTTAGAGAGATAGATGCTTTGCTTGATATTGATATCTATGAATTAATAGAAAAAAAGATTATTTCTGAAACGAGAGATGGCATTATAGCGAATAAGCTTTCTAGTAAAGCCTTAGATGGACTAATTAGAAAAAGAAAAGCGAGTATATGGTTTGAAGAGTATAAAGATGTTTATGAAGCTTTAAATCGAGCCTGTGAATTACTTTATAAGCTTAATAACTTAGAGAAAAATTTCACTTTAGACGTGCTAAGTTTTATTAGCCATTACGTTAATCATGATTTTAAAATAGATCAGTTATATAGGCAGTTTAATTATCATAAAGAAAAATCTAATTCATACTCACTCTTAGATTCACTTAGCTGCGAGATTGAAAATAAATATAATTTATTTTTAGTGGAGTTGAATAATAAATGGCAGATCCCTTTAGATCAGCTTCAGGAATGGAAATTTCCAGAAGATAAAATGCAAAGAAATTTCTTTAAATATACTATAAATGACAGTTCCCCTAAATATGCAGTGCTTATTTCAGATGCACTAAGATATGAGGTCGCAGAAGAATTAGCTCGGAGATTGGATTCTGCTAAATTTAAAATCGAAAATAATTATATGCTTTCTACTTTGCCCTCTTGGACTCAGTTCGGGATGGCTGCTTTACTTCCTACTGATGATATTAGGATTGATGATAAGAATATAGAGAAGGTAGAGAAGGAACTCTTAGTTCTAAAGAATAAAAAATCTACGAAAGGCTTAACTAATAGAAATAAAATTCTTATGGATTATTTTTCTACTAAAAATAAACAGGCTACGGCTTTAAGATTTGAGGATAAGGGTAAGGTTAAGGGTATTAAATCTAAAACTAACACTGAGATTCGAGAACTTATAAAAGAGAATGATTTAGTGCTTATTTATCACGACAGAATAGATGCCACTGGTGATGATACTAAAACGGAGCAGAATATCTTTAAAGCTTGTGAGGATACCATTACTGAAATTACAGATCTTCTGAAGAAGCTATTTAATAATAACGTACATCACGTGATTATCACTTCAGATCATGGCTTTATCTATCAGAATAAGGTAGATGAATTTTTAAGTGAGAATATAGACTCTAAGACGATTTTAAAAAGAGACAGAAGATTTTTAGTAGGTAAAAACTTAGATGAAAGTTCTGGATTTAAGAAATTTACTTCTAAAGCACTAGGGTTTTCTTGTGAATATGATTTTCTTTTTCCTAAATCTATTAATAGGCTTAGGGTACAGGGTTCTGGACCTCATTTCGTTCATGGTGGAACTAGTCTTCAGGAAATTATTATTCCTAATTTGAAAATTAGTCTTTTAAATACAGGGAGAGTAGAAAAAGAATCAGTAGAAGCTCAGGTGATTAGGGGAGCTAATTCTGTTATTAGTTCTAATCAGTTTATCGTAAAACTCTATCAGGATAAGGCTGTTAGTGAAAAAGTAAGCTCTATTAAAATTAAGCTAGGTCTGTATTCAGCTACTGATGAGCTTATCTCGGATACTAAAATCTTAGACTTAGATTCTTCTAGTGATAACGCACTAGATAGGGAATTTAAAGTAGAGTTACTATTAAGTGCTAAAGCTGATGATTTTAATAAACAGGATGTCTACTTAGTTATAAAGAAATATCATGAAAAAAGTCATGAATTTAGAGATGAGAGTGATGAGATGAAGCGTCAGCATCGTTATGAACTGAGAAAATCCTTTACCAGTGATTTCTAGGAGATTTTATGGAAACTGTAACAGTAGAAGATTTAAATAAAAAAATTAACGAATTTTTTCCAGGTTTAGCTGTGAGAAAGGATTTGGTAAATTTAGTGAAAGGTAATGCGATAGTACCTTCTTACGTGCTGGAATATCTTTTAGGACAGTACTGTGCTACTAGTGATGAAGATTCCATAAATGCAGGTATAGAGAGAGTTAAGAAAATTTTAGCTGACCATTATGTAAATAGAAATGAGTCTAATTTAGTAAAATCTAAAATTAAAGAGCAGGGACGCTTTAAGGTTATAGATAAGGTTTCTGTAAATTTAAATGATAAAGAAGACTGTTATGAAGCGACTTTCACTAATCTTGGGCTAAATAAAATTTTAGTAGATTCTAATACAGTAAAAAAAAATCCTAAGCTTTTAGTCTCTGGAGTCTGGTGTTTAGCGGATTTAGAGTATGAATATACTGAGGATAAGAGAATAAGTCCTTGGGTGATGAGCTCTCTAAAGCCGATTCAGCTATCAAATTTTAACTATGATGAATACATAGAGGCTAGGAAAAATCTTTCTACTGAGGAATGGATTAATCTTTTAATACAGAGTATCGGTTTTAATCCAGAGTTACTGAGTAGGAGAGCTAAATTAATTCAGTTAACTAGATTAATTCCATTCTGTGAAAGAAATTATAATCTTATAGAACTCGGTCCTAAAGGGACTGGTAAGTCACATATCTTTTCTGAATTTTCTCCTCACGGAATTTTAATTTCTGGTGGTGAAGTAAGTCAGGCTAAACTGTTCGTAAATAATACCTCGGGGAAAATAGGCTTAGTCGGTTACTGGGATACAGTGGCTTTTGATGAATTTGCTGGGAAACAGAAAAAGACAGATAAAGCTCTAGTCGATATCATGAAAAACTATATGGCAAATAAATCTTTTTCAAGAGGCGTAGAAACCATTGGTGCAGATGCTTCCATGGCTTTCGTGGGAAATACGAGCCATAACGTGGCTCACATGCTTAAGTATTCTGATTTATTTATAGATTTACCAGAGAAATTTTATGATTCAGCTTTTATAGATAGGTTGCATTTTTATATACCTGGTTGGGAAGTTGATATTATCAGGAGTGAACTTTATTCAGATGGCTATGGCTTTGTTGTGGATTACCTCGCAGAGGTTTTAAGATTTATGAGGGCCGAGGATTATTCTCATCTTTATCAGAGTCATTTTTCAATTTCTGAAACTGTCTCTACTCGTGATAAAACTGCTATGAATAAAACCTTTTCTGGGCTCATGAAAATTATTTTCCCAGATGCTAAAGCTACTAAAGAAGAGATTCAAGAATTACTGAATTTCGCCATTGAGGGTAGGAAAAGAGTTAAAGATCAGCTATTTAGAATAGATTCGACATATTCAAAAGTGGAATTTAGCTATACTGCTCTTGCAGATTCTTCTAAGACGTTTATAAAAACGGCTGAAGAAAAGGAATTTCCTAATTATTATTATAAATCTGCCGAAGGGATTACTAACTTACATGATGGCACGCTTAAAGATGCTAGAGGCTCGCAAGAAGCCTCTGATAAGACTGATGCTTTCACTACAGAGGGAGAGCTGAACACGCCCTCTAAGACAGCAGAGCAGTGTCCTAACGCAGAAAATGGAGTTTCGCTACACGCCCAAGAAGGACATTTTGTTTTCGAGGAAAACCAAGCCGCTAAAAGCTTTAAAGATTTATTCGGAGCTTATTTACAAGGCTCTACGATTATACATATAGTAGATCCGTATATTAGACAGTTTTATCAAGCTGCTAATTTAATGGAATTTATGGAGGTCTTAGTTTTAAATAAAGCCCCAGAGGATGAAATAGCTGTTCATTTAGTGACTAGTCAAGACGAGTATAAAATAAATAATCAAGAGAGTTTTCTTGAGCAGATTAAAGCTGCCTGCCTGAATGAAGGTATCATTTTTACTTATGAATTTGATAATTCTAATAAGCTTCACGGAAGATATATACAGTCTAATAATGGCTGGAAGATAGTTCTAGATAGAGGTTTAGATATATATCAGCCATTTGATAGTAATGACGCTTTTAGCTTTAAAAGAAGATTAGCTGAGAAGAGAAAATTTAAAGCCTTTTATATTACTTATATCAAGGCATCGTGACCGAAGCTGCAAGCTCAAGACTAAAAGAGCCTATCTCCCACTGATAACCTGCTACAGAATATTAGTATAATTACTTTTATTCACATGTCTTTAGCTATAATCCTATTTCGCAACGACCTAAGACTAGCTGACAACCCAGCTCTTCACTACGCCATATCACAAGGAAAAAAAATACTTCCCGTTTTTATCTATGAAGATCATTTTGATAGCGGCAATGAAGCAAATTTTGAAAAATTAGGAGCTGCGACTAAATTATGGCTACACTACTCTTTGAAAAGCCTTTCTGAGTCTATCTCTGAATATGGTTCTAAATTGCTCATTCTGAAAGGTAATCAGCAGCTGGTTTTAAATACGCTTTTAGAGAAATTTAAAAATACCCTGCACATTGCGATTTACTGGAACCGTCGCTATGAACCACATCATATTAAATTAGATACTGAACTAAAAGAGTTTCTAATTCAGAAAAATGCCGACGAAAACGCCGAAATTGAAGCCCGTAGACAGTACCTAGAGGTGAAAAGTTTTTCGGGGAATCTACTGATAGAACCCTGGGAGCTTTTAAATAAACAGTCCAAGCCTTATCAAGTCTATACTCCTTTCTCTAAGCAGTATTTTCATCTTTTTGAAAGCTCTATGGCAGACAGAATTAGACCTTTAGAGTATAAAATAAGTGCAGAGAATTTTTTAAGCGAACAGATTATTTCTGAAATTACGGGAAATGCTGAAGCTGGACTTGAGCCACAGTCTCTAGAAAGTCTGTGTAGTATTGAAGATCTTAATCTAAAGCCAGATTATGGCGACGAAAAGAAAAACGTCAAAATTCAAGATTGCAAGCCGTGCCATTCTTGGGTAGAGAAAATGACTAAATATATTAAGGCTGGTGAAGCTAAAGCTAGAGAGGCTTTAGAAGAATTTATTCAGACTAATTCTGCTTTAAATTATGGTGAAAAACGTAATAGCCCTTTTTTGAAGGGAACTTCACAGCTTTCGACTAACTTACATTTTGGGGAGATCTCAGCGAGGCAGGTCTACGCTGCTATAAATAATTTAGATTCGGGAAAAGAAATCTCCGAAAATAAGGCTGCTAAGGGTGCTGTAGATTTTTCCTTATCAAAAATAAAAAAATACGATTATTTAAAACAGCTTATCTGGAGAGAGTTTGCTCATTATTTAATGTATCATTTCCCTCATACTGTAAATCAGCCTCTGAGAGAAGAGTTTAAGCATTTTAAGTGGCGAAGCTTAGATGAAGCTGAAGATGTTAATGTTGGGCGTGTAGCTGAACGAACAAGTTCAAGGCTGAGGAGGACGAATGACCGCAGTGTACTAGGTGTACATGAGGATCATGAGGACGACGAAAACGCCGAAATTGGAGTTCAGCTACACGCCCGTCAGATGTTAAAAAAATGGCAAAGAGGTGAAACTGGTTATCCTATAGTAGACGCTGGGATGAAAGAGCTTTGGGAAACGGGCTGGATGCATAACCGTGTCAGAATGATAGCGGCATCCTTTTTAGTAAAAGATTTGAGAATTCACTGGATTGAAGGTGCAAAGTGGTTTTGGGATACTCTGTTTGACGCGGATCTCGCTAATAATACTATGGGCTGGCAGTGGGTGGCTGGTTCTGGTGCTGATGCTGCGCCTTATTTTAGAATCTTTAACCCCACTACTCAGTCAGAGAGATTTGATCCAGATGGCATTTATATTAAGCGTTGGTTAAAGTCTTTAGGGGACTGTTCTTCTAAAGATATTCATGCGCCTTTTGCAGCGGGAGCTTTAAGGCTTATGAAGCTGGGTGAAAATTATCCTTATCCATTAGTAGACCATGATGTAGAAAGAAAAATAGCCTTAGATGAATTTAAAAAGCTGCGAAAATAAACTCTTTAGACCCGAATTGATTGCTTCTGTATTTATTTTGAGAAAATTTAAAATTTTTCATAAATATTTTGTTGTAAATTTGGCATTATATAGGGCATGAGTCAGGGTGTAAGTTTTGTGTTGCCATTGCATAAACAGCTGAGCAGAGTTCCTGTTTCACTTTTGCTAAAACAGCTTCAAGGAAAAGAAGAGATTCCCTCTGGAAAAGCAGATAAAGTCCTTGACACTAATTTGGCTTTATCCCATTCATCACCAAGATCACAAACAGGCAATATTTACTTAAATTTTTTGACACATAACGTTGCTGGTCCTATGGTGCCATTAAAAGAGGTTCTTGATCTTTCATCCTTAAGGAAGTGATGAAAAATGAAATTTTTCATCACGGACTGTCAGGTGAAGAGGTTAAGGATCCGCTCCCCGAGCTAGGTTTTATAGCTCGGTCGGGGTCGAAAAATGCTAAAAATAGTATTTTCAGCGGATCCTTAAAGAATGGTTCATTAGATTCTATTTTAAGCCTTCAAGAAGTACATAAGAAAGATTTAGATGCTTTATTGAAGGACTTATCACCAAATGCTTCTACTATACAATATGCA
Organism: bacterium; assembly: GCA_046080385.1. GTDB lineage: Bacteria > Cyanobacteriota > Vampirovibrionia > LMEP-6097 > LMEP-6097 > LMEP-6097. The sequence goes on along the minus strand of JBJTTW010000234.1, from coordinate 17,439 downwards.
GATTCAAATAATCCCGTAGGTATTTTTTCTAATGAAAACTTAACGCTAGTTTGGGCTAAGGATTTTACTTTGCAAGAAAAAGGTAAACATATTTTTAATTTTGATAGCTTAGAGCGTGCTGGTGAACATTATTTGCTTACGGTAATTCCACGCAGAATCGGTGATTTGGAACTGGATTTAGCTTATAAGTTAAAAGAAAAAGATGGTGACCCGAGCTTAAAGCCGAAGCTTAAAATTTATGAATCTTTTATTAAAGTTCCCTTGAAGAAAGCAATAGTTGAAAAGCTTTTTGGCTGTTCAGATAGAGAGAACCCAGCTCTAATGACGACTATTGATGTTTATAATGATTCAGGTGACAGGGTGCATCGCCTGAAGCATGTTAACTTGCATCCTCCAGCCTTTGCTTTGGGCTGGGAGAGGTTACTGAATTTTATTAATTTTTTAGACAAGCTTGTTACTAAGCAGTTTACTAAAGAAGGAAATCAAAAAAATACTGTCGTTTTGGCTGGTGATATGAATAATATTTTCCCTGGTGAGGATAAAAATCTTTTTAAATTACTTCTAAAGCATGGCTTTGAAGCACTTTTTCCTTTTCATGAGGGCACTTATGGGAAGGATAAGAATGGTAATAGTGTCTATAAGCATGATCTTATTGCTGTCTCTTCTTCTAATTCAAAACCATGGTCAGCATTTGAAAGATATGAAATTGGCTCTAAAGATACTGCTTCAGACCACCGCTCTGTTGCAGCGACATTGGCTTTGCCGAAGCTTAATCCTAGAACACCGTCCTAGAGTGAAATTTTAACTATCTAAAGGCTCTAGTATTTCTCTTAAGTACTCTGGAGCTAGATCAGCTTCATTAAACCAAGTGATGGTTCTAGCGTCTTTATCATATTTAACTGTAGCGAAATTCTTTAAGTCTTGAAGTGGCTTAAACATGCCATTTGGTTTAGCGTTTAGTATGAAATTTTCTAGATTAACAAAGCCTTTAGAACCATCGTTAAATGCTAGTTTTACCTTGTAGTCACCGAGGTATTCGGCATTCGTAACCAAAGGGATGCTTTCATTTTTTCTATTTTTTTTTAAATGTTTCATAGATTTCTCCGAGGCTATTTAAGGGGCGTTATTTTATTAAGTTTTTCTTCGTTTAAAATTTTCTGCCAGTTTGTTAACAGTTCACTGTGATTTAATTCTACCCATTTTTTAATTAACTTTGTGACTTTTGGAGGAAGAGATTTTTTGATATTTTCACCTTTAAAATTGAATTTAGCTGTTAAACCTGCATGGTAAGCATGAAAGTGTGGTGGACTATGGTCATTAAGGTACATGTAAATTTTAATTCCATTAAATTCACTAATTAAAGGCATAAAGTAAATTCTGCTAAAATCTAAATCATGTCTTCTAACTCTACTACTGTATACGACACTATAATCATCGGTGCTGGACCTGCTGGGCTCTCTGCTGGGCTTTATGCTTCTAGAGGGAATCTTAAGACTCTTATCCTTGAAAAAGGCATAGTAGGCGGGCAGCTTCAGGTTACTCACGAGATTGAAAACTATCCAGGTATGGATCACATGACAGGTCCACAGATCTCTGATGCGATGGAAACACAGACTAAAAGATTTGGCTGCGAGATTATTACTGGTGATCCAGTGATTTCAGTAAATTTAGAATCCTCTCCTAAAGTGGTTAAGACAGCTAAAGCTGAGTTTAAAGGACATACACTAATTATCGCTAGCGGCTCTGAGCATAAACAGTTAGGTGTACCCGGGGAAAAAGAAAACTGGGGTAAGGGTGTCTCTTACTGTGCTGTCTGCGATGGAGCTTTTTTTAAAGAAAGAGAAGTGGTAGTCGTCGGTGGTGGTTCTTCTGCGGTAGAAGAAGGTAATTTTTTAACGAAGTTCGCGAAAAAGGTTACTTTAATTCACAGGCGTGATGAGCTGCGTGCCGAAAGGATTTTACAGAATCGTTTTAAAGCTAATCCTAAAACTGATATAGTGTGGGACAGTGTCGTAACTAAAATTAATGGTGGTGTTTTAGGCGTAGAATCCGTTACAGTAAAGAATCTTAAGACTAATGAAGAATATGATTTTCCTTGCGAAGGCGTTTTTATTTACGTTGGCTTAATTCCGAATGTAGATTTTTTAGAGTCTAAAATAGAGACAGATGAAGCTGGTAAAATAAAATCCACGATTAAGATGGAGACTAATTTACCTGGTGTTTTTGTCGCAGGCGATGTTAGGGATACTGTTCTGAAGCAAGCAGTAACAGCGGCTTCAGATGGATCATTAGCTGCTACTATGGCGATAGCTTATGTAGAGTCGCTAGAAGATCAGCACTTAGCCGCTGCCTAGACTGTAGCCAAACTCCAATTTCTGCGTTTTCGTCGTCCTAATGATCCTCATGCACACCTAGTGCATTGCGGTCATTCGTCCTCCTCAGCCTTGAAACTGCACGTTTGGTATCGGTCTTTCATAGTCAAAGAGATTTTTTTTTTCGCTTCTTCTCTTTAGGATAATTTCCCTAAGCTCTTTTCCTGCACGCTTGGCTGAATCGTTAATCACTGAAAAATCAAAATCATTTATATATTTCATTTCATCTCTAGCTTTAGCTAATCTTAGTAAAATTTTTTCTTCTGGCTCTGTAGCTCTTTTTCTAAGCCTTGCCTCTAGTTCATCAATGCTCGGTGGTAAAAGAAATATCATTAATGCTTCTGGGAATTTTTCTTTTACTTGTAAAGCACCCTGCACTTCTATTTCTAAGAAAACATCGGTGCCGTTTTTTAATTTTTCAAAAACAAAATCTTTAGGTGTGCCATATTTATTGCCAACGAATTCAGCCCACTCTAATAATTTATCAGCTTGGATTAATTCATCAAACTCACTGTTTGTTCTGAAGAAATAATTCTTGCCCTCTTCTTCGCCACTTCTTTTTTCACGGGTAGTTACAGAAACTGAAAATATAAGGTTATCTAAATTCTGGAAAAGTTCTTTTACGACAGTACCTTTACCGACTCCAGAAGGGCCTGTAAAGACTATTAGATTACCCATTTTGGAGTTCATTTTAAGCACTCAACTATAGCAACATCACCATCTTTTTGGATGATTTTAACTGTAGTCCCTTGTCCTATAAATTCCCCTATTAAGCTCTTCGCTAACAAAACGGCGTCAAAATCAAAAACTTTTATAGTCCCAAGTTCAGTTTCTGTAATTGGTTTAAAGACCATAGCTTCTTTGCCAATGAGATTAGTATCAGAGTTTTTATTTTCTGGGATTTTAATGATAAATTTAAGAGCCGGTCTAAGAGTGAAAACAAGAATAGCGGTAGTCGCTATAAAAATTAATATGAGTACGTAAAGGTTCATGGTGCTGAGCTGATCTATAATTCCGATTACTAGGCTCGAAACTGCAAGGCAAATAAAAATAAACAAGCGAGGGGTAAAAGCCTCCGCTAGCATGAGTAAACCAGCAACAATATACCAAATAGAGGTGGAATCCATTATTTAAGGAATTCTAACAAACTTTTGATAATCACTTCTTAAAAAACATAAAGCAATTGCTACAGCATCTACTGCATCATCGGGGCGAATCTTTTCTGTAAGCTTTAGATCAGCCATCACAAAGCTTTCAACTTCACTTTTTTCAGCACGGCCCCTACCAGTAATTATTTGTTTAACCTGTAAAGGTGTATATTCAAAAATTTGCATATTGGATTCATGAGCTAGTTGTAAAACAACTCCACGAGCCTGTGCTACAGGAATGACAGTTTTTAGGTTTTTAAAAAAGAAAAGTTGTTCTATCGCAATGACATCTGGAGTAAAAGTATTGATCAGCTCTAAAAGATCTAGACGAATTTCGCTAAGTCTTTTAGCTTCTATATCAAATTTACTGGTTTCGATAATGCCACACTGTAATAGCTTATATAAATTATTAGAACCGTCGGATTCGATAAGTGCAAAGCCAAGTCTAGCTGTTCCAGGATCTATGCCGAGTATTTTCACAGTAAATATGGCTTCCTTACAGTAAGTTTCACTAAAGATTTCTCAAAGCTGAATTTCTAATACTATAATTATATGGCAAGATTTTATTTACATTAATGATTAGACCGATAAATATACTTCTATCCCAAATTTTGACTAATTCCCTTTATCGGACAGTGGTAGCAATAATAGCTGCTTTCTTATTGAGTCTAAATCTAGCTTGTTTTAATTATCCAGTAATGGCTTGGATTGGTTTAATACCATTAATTTTATTAAATAAAAGCTGTCAAAGAATAGAAAGATTATTATTAGAGAGTTTCATTTTTTTCTTTATTTATAATTTGCTTTCATTTGCTTGGTTACTCAGTATTCATCCCTTGAAGTGGCTTGGCATAGAGAGTTTTCCTAGTATTATTGTTGCAAGTTTAGCGTGGTTAATTCCCAGTCTTTACCACAGTGTATTTTTACTTGCATTTTCTTTGTCTATTTGGATTTTTTATAGACTGAAGGATAAGAGTAAGCTTGAAGAGCTTAGCATTGTTGAAATATTAATATTGGCTTTTACATGGTCTTTGATTCAGTATAAGATACTTGCTAGTACTAGTTTTCTGTCGCTTTTTGCGGTCCCTATAAATCAGTTAGCTTATGGTCAGTATTTAAGTGTTGATCTCAGTAAGCTTGTAAGAGTCACTGGAGCTGTGGGACTTGAGATTATTATTGTTACATTTAACTTACTTGTAGCTAATTTAATTCACGTATATGATTTCAATAATACTAAAATTAGAATGTTTTATCAGACTAGTAAAGGCTTTGTTGAGAATTTATCTATAAATAGTCATATTAAAACTATTCTTGGCATCATTATTTTATTTGTTTTTACTGGAGCTTATATTAATTTTATTGCAGATGCCCGAAAGCCTCTTAAAGCCTTATCTTTTACTCTGGTTCAGGCGAATCTGAATCGCAAAGATACTAGAGTGAATCTTGATAATTTAGATAAGACCTTGGAGCTTCAAGAAAAGCTGTCCCAGATTAAGAAAAAGAGTCATTTATTGATTTGGACTGAAGCTAGTATCCCTGCGAATGTTACGAATATGAATCATAGTGCTAAGGTTATGAAACTGATTTCAAGAATACAGAAGCAGTATGAATATTTTATTTTTGGGACTTACTCTAATATAGATGGTGAGCTGTTTAATAGTTTAAAGCTTATAGATATTAAAGAAGAGAAGGTCAGAACTTATAATAAGGTTCAGTTAGTTCCTTTTGGTGAGTACACTCCATTCATTAATTTTTTACCTAAAACTGTTAGCAAATTAGCGACTTCGACTATTGGCACAGGGTTTTCTGCGGGCAAAGAGAGTCAGAAATTACTTGAGTTTAATGGTGTTAAGGTTGGCAGTTCTATTTGTTTTGAGTTGCTTTTTCCTGAAATTATTCGCAGGCAAACTCGTGATGGAGCGAATTTCCTAGTTAATGTAAATGATCTTTCTTGGTTTCAGAATGATAATATGAAGAAGCTTTTCCTTGCAGTTGCTGTGATTAGAGCTGCTGAAAATTCTAAAGATTTAATTCTTGTTGGTAATACTGGCTATTCAGCTTTGATTAAGCGAGATGGTTTGATTTATGATTTAACTAAAATAAATCAACCTCAAGCTGTACATTCATCTGTGGGATTGGATTACAGTAAGAGTTTTTATAGTGAATTTGGTTGGTAGAAACTGCTTTAGGCTATGTGTTTTACCAATTTGTCTTGCGCCAAGCAGCACAAGAGGTTTGCGCCTCTCTTTTTTTGCCACTGTTTTAATTGCTTGTCAATGTTTCTTTTCATTAGTAATTTCAGCTTTGAACTTGCACATTTGCGAACATTATTTTATCGCTTGCGAGTAGTCCCCTATTTCGCGATACTGCTGATATATAAAAGAATTATGCCATGAAAATAGCAGATCTGTTAAAAACAAAGCCCTTAAAGTTACATTTTGGTAATTTTAAGGGCTTTGTTTTTCTCTATTTTGTAATTTTTAAGGGCTTCGCGATAGAAAACTATACAGCTGTAAGCTGGCTCATATTTTTAATAACCGCATCACCGAACTCTGAACATTTAAGCAGAGTAGCACCATCCATAAGTCTTTCAAAGTCATAAGTTACAGTTTTATCTGCAATAGCTTTTTCTAAGCCTTTTTCAATGAGCTTAGCTGCTTCATTCCAACCCATAAATTCAAACATCATGACACCTGAAAGAATTACAGATCCTGGATTCACTTTATCTAAATCAGCATATTTAGGCGCAGTACCATGAGTCGCCTCAAATACAGCTTGACTTTCTCCAATATTTGCTCCTGGAGCTATGCCTAGACCACCTACTTGAGCTGCTGCTGCATCGGATAAATAATCGCCATTTAAGTTCATTGTCGCAATAACTTGATATTCATCTGGTCTTAAAAGTAGCTGCTGGAAAGTACTGTCAGCGATACGGTTCCCTAAAACTATCTTGTCACCAGCATTAGCACCATCCCAGATTTCTTCTTCTGTGATAACTTGATTAGGAAATTCTCTTTTTACTAATTCATAACCCCAGTCTCTGAAAGCACCTTCAGTATATTTCATAATATTACCTTTATGAACTAAGTGAACTTTTTTTAGTCCTTTTTGGATAGCATATTCTACTGCTGCACGAATCAGTCTCTCTGAACCAGATTTAGAGATAGGTTTTACGCCTATGCCTGAAAGTTCTTTTATCTGTTTTTTAGGATTAAAGGAATTAATTAATTCTATAACCTTTAAAGCTTCTGGGGAATTGGCTTCATAGTCAAAACCAGAATATACATCCTCTGTATTCTCTCTAAATAAAGCGATGTCTAATTTTTCAGGGTTTTTCATCGGTGAAGGCACGCCTTTATACCAACGAACTGGTCTAACACAGGCATATAGATCAAAAATCTGTCTAAGAGCGACGTTCAGGCTCCTGATTCCGCCACCAATTGGAGTAGTTAAAGGTCCTTTGATAGCAAGCGAATATTCTTTAATATCATCAATGGTCTGCTGCGGTAGCCATTCACCAGTTTGGTTAAAGGCTTTTTCCCCAGCTAGAATTTCTTTCCATTCGATTTTCTTTTTACCCTGATAAGCGATTTCTACTGCCGCATCTAAAACTCTCTGAGATGCTTTCCAGATATCGGGTCCAGTTCCGTCACCTTCTATAAATAGAACTATAGGATTGTTTCCTACTTGTGCTTTTGCGTTTTTAATAATTACTTTTTCAGCCATAACCTTTATCTTATATACAATTTAAGGGTTAGTCAAACTATTGTATTTGGGGGATTTGGGGATACTAAAAACTCACCTCAAACTTAGCAGCAATAAGCTCAAGTATTTCCTCATCACGGCAGACTATAAAAAAATCTATAACCCCATTTCCAGAATAGCCTCTAGCTCTAAAACCAGCTCCCGTCTTTTCAACTAAACGTATATGACCTGGAGGATACTTATGGCGAGCGCATTCTGAAATGCCTAAAACGATTTTAACGCCAAGTTTATTCTCTAACCAGTTAATATTTTTTTTTAGTTCACGGGGAACGGTTTTGTGTTTGCCTCGTGCCATTCAGATCTAAATTATAACGTGAGACTGCGCTTTACGTCCTTAAGAACCAATAGAGCTAATGAGGACGACGAAAACGCAGAAATTGGAGTTCCGCTACACGCCCTTAATGTCTTTAAAAGACTTTTTGATTTTATTAATAATATCCGCCTCTACAAGCAGCTTTGCATGCTTCGCTGCGTTCTTTATGGCTTCAGCATTAGAGCTGCCATGAGAGATGATAGATATTTCATTAAGTCCGCCGAGCATCGCCCCACCATAACTAGATGGATCGAATTTATCTTTAATTCTATCGAAAGACCCCTGAGATTTAAGAATCAATCCAGCAAGCTTAGTTAATAGAGATGAATTGAATTCAGATTTAAAACTATCAGCCATCATCTTGAGTCCACCTTCAAGAGCCTTTAGGTGAATATTTCCAGTAAAACCATCTGCTACTGCAACATCACAGATATCTTTGGTAATATAATTCCCCTCAACATTGCCAAAGAAGTTAATAGTTTTATCTGCACTTAATTTATCGAAAACCTCTTTGTAGAGATCATTTCCCTTACCCGGCTCTTCACCGATATTCAGTAAGCCTAATTTGGGAGACTCTTTATTAAAAAGAGCGGTGGCTAAAATTGACCCTAGGCGAGCCACCTGGTGCATTTGTTCTGCTGTGGAAGATATATTAGAACCAGCATCGAGCAATAGCATCTTTCCTGAATTAGTCGGGATAAGGGTGCAAATGCAAGGTCTATCAAAGCCTTCAATCCTTTTAAATTCGAACAAAGAAGCTGCTGTAGCCGCACCAGTATTCCCAGCGGAGATTACCGCAGAGGCTTTCCCTTCACTAACTAATTTATTGGCGATAACTAGGCTGCTGTCTTTCTTTTGACGAATGGCTTTTGCTGGATTGCTGTCACCCATCTCTATTACTGAGCCTGATTCGATTATCTCGAAATTATCTTTTTCGAAATCAGCAGCGTTCTCTCTTAGAATTTTAGTAACGGCTTCTTTTTCACCAACTATCAGTGCTTTAATATCCAGCTCTCTAACTGCAAGAAGAGCCCCTTTAACTATCTCATCTGGGGCATTATCGCCGCCCATCGCATCAAAGCTTATGCTTATCATAATTAAATATTTTCGTCGTCAACTGCTACAAAATCATCTATCGGGTCCATATCTTCTGCCACACTGTTATTCGGCAGCTGGTCAATGCCATTATCCTCAATCCCTGATTCTTCGATACTAGTAATCTTATTAACTGAAACTACAGAATCGTTACTGTCCATATTCTGAACCTTAACTCCAGTCGCCATACGTCCTTGCTGAGATATATTCTCCGCCATCTGTCTGACTATGACACCATTTGAGGTGGCGATCATAAACTCTTGTTTACTTTCGATATTAATTAAGCAAGCCATTTTACTATTCGGTGATTTAAATTTAATCGCGATAAGACCGAGTCCACCTCTACCTTGTACTCTAAATTCACCGATCTTAACTCGTTTACCATAACCATCATTCGTAATGATTAAAAGATCAATATTCTCATTATTAGAAGGTACTATGTCGAAGCCGACTAAATAATCACCTTCACGCATACTAATGGCTCTAACCCCTCTAGCAGCACGTCCCATTGCTCTAACTTCATCTTCGTCATAGCGAATGACCATGCCATCTGCGGTACCTAAAACTAAAGTCTTGGTACCATCGGTTACCCTAACCCAATTTAGGGAATCATTATCATCTAAATTCAGTGCTACTATTCCAGATTTTCTTACAGATTCAAACTCTGAAAGAGCAGTTTTTTTAATGACTCCTTGAGAAGTAAGCATGGTTAAATAATGCCCTTCATCAAAAACGCTTATAGGAAGAACAGCTGTAATGGATTCATCGGGCTTAACAGCTATTAAATTAACTAAGGCTTGACCCTTATGCTGACGGCTTCCTTCAACTACATCGAACACTTTGGCACTATAAACTAATCCCTTATTCGTAAAGAATAAAAGTGTGTCGTGCATATAAGTTGAAAAGAAGTCTTGAAGATCATCTTCGTCTCTGGTTTTAATGCCACCTTTACCCTTAGTAGCTCTTCTCTGTCTTTCAAAAGTCTCTAAAGGAATACGTTTTATGTAACCCTGTCTAGTAAGGAAGATAACCATACGCTCATTTGCGATAAGGTCTTCCATGTTTAACTCACCTTGTTCGCCGCTTATTTTTGTTTTTCTTTCATCACCATATTTTTCAATCAGTTCTCTTGATTGCTTTTTAACTTCTTCTAAAATTAAATCTCTTCTTGATAAAAGGTTTCTAAGTTCAGCTATCAGTCTAGTTAGCTCTTCATGCTCATTTTCAATTTTTTCATGCTCTAAACCAGTTAAGCGTCTTAATTGCATCTCAAGGATGGCATTAGCCTGTTCTAGGCTGAGCTCGAATTTCTCGATTAAACCTTGTCTAGCAGAATCACTGGACTCTGATTCTTTGATAAGCGCAATTACGGCATCAATATTAGCTAGTGCTTTCAGTAAGCCCATTAATATATGATCTCTAGCTATGGCTTTATTTAAATCAAATTGAGCTTTGCGAGTTATGACTTCAACTCTGAACTCTATAAATTCTCTGAGTATAGGTAATAAGCCAAGCTGTCTAGGCTTGCCTTTTACAAGGGCTACTATATTTACAGAGAAATTCTGCTGTAATGGAGTGAATTTCAGAAGATTATTAGCTATTACATTTGCGTTAGCATCTTTTTTTAATTTAATAACTATTCTAGTACCCTGCCTACCAGTCTCATCATTCGCATCAGCAATGCCAGTAAGCCTTTCTGCTTTAACCAGCTCAGCTACTTTGCTGACGAAAGCTTCTGCACCTACAAGATAAGGTAATTCTGTAATAACAATGGACTGGCGACCCTTGTCATTTTCTTCAATAACATAGGTACCTTTTTGGGTGACGGAACCTCTGCCTGTTTCAAAGTATTCTCTGATACCTTGGCGGCCTACTATAGTACAGCCTGCTGGAAAATCTGGACCTTTAATAATCTTCAGAAGCTCATCTACACTTAGTTCGGGATTCTCTATTAAGGCTATAAGTCCTTCCATGACTTCTTTTAAATTATGTGGTGGAATGTTAGTCGCCATACCAACTGCGATACCAGTACCACCATTTAAAAGAAGGTTAGGTATTTTAGATGGCAGTACTTCTGGTTCTTGTAATGAGCCATCGAAGTTATCTATAAAATTTACTGTTTCTGACTCTATGTCTGAGAGAGCCTCTACTGACATTTTTTGAAGCTTCGCCTCTGTGTATCTCATCGCAGCAGGCCCGTCGTCAAGGCTACCGAAGTTACCATGACCGTCGATTAACATGTATCTAGAGCTAAATGGCTGAGCCATTCTTACTAAAGAGTCGTATACCGCTGTATCACCGTGAGGGTGATATTTACCTAAAACTTCACCAACTATACGAGCACATTTTTTAAAGGGCTTATCTGGATACATATTCATGTCATGCATCGCATAAAGTATTCTTCTGTGAACTGGCTTTAATCCGTCTCTTACGTCTGGAATAGCCCTAGAGACTATAACTGACATCGCGTAAGAAATGAAACTTTTAGTCATTTCATCCTGAACGTTAATGTCAACGGTTTTTCCGCCGTTACGGAAAGATTCTTCTGCTGCGCCTGAACTTGTCATAAATAATTGGAGTGTAGATTTTGATTATACTATTTTTTCAAATATTGTAATAACCATTAGGGGAAGTGGAGAAAATAACTTTAATCCTAAATATGTTGTTATTATCGTTTAAAAAAAATAGCGAGATATCTGTCTCGCTATTTTTTTAGATATTGAAATTAAAAGTATATTAATGCTTTTAATTGAACTAAGAATTAACAGCTTCTTTAAACTGTTTTCCTGGAGAGAATCCTGGAACGTCACAAGCTGGAATCTGTATTTTCTGACCATTCTGTGGATTTCTTCCTTCTCTTTCTTTTCTATGACGTTTTTCAAAGGTGCCAAAGCCAGTTAGAGTTACTTTTTCTCCAGCTTTAACACTATTTTTTACGACTTCAATGAAAGAAGCAAGCATTGTATCAACTTGTTTCTGAGTCATTTGAGTCTCTTCGGCGATCTTCGCAACCAATTCAGCTCTATTCATCTAATTTATCTCCTTAATTAGTGCTCTTAAACTAACTATCTTGTGATTATAAATGCAAAAACTCAATTAGTACAAGAAGATTTTTGCAAAAATCTTAAAAATGCTAGAATTTTAAGCTAGTGGCATAGGCAAGGTAAGCTACCTGACCATGGATAATTCTTCATCATCATCATCATTAACTCCAATAAATAACCCGAATTTCTCTCAGAGAATGAGAGACCCTCGCTTGAAGCCCAATATCTCTTCACGTGATTTTTTAAATGATAATAATCGAATAATTAAAACTGACAGATTTTTGCATATTGTTGATGATTATTCAAGGAGATTAGAAGAATATGGAACTAGGCTACAAGTATCTACAGCAACTATTTCCAATGCTTTAGGGGATATATTGCGTTCATATCCCAATCAAACTTTTACCTATGATGAGCTTTTTAATTATGTTTTAGATGCAATGAATAGTAAGAATCTTTTAAATAAACCTTTGTTATATGATGAAAATGCAATGAAGGCTTTTGATAAAGGTAATCGGGGCGATGAATATTTGCGTCAGCCAATATATAAAGATTTTTCTCGTGAGATTAATTTAGTATCAGCTGCTGCTACAGGACGTGAGAGTGTTAAGTCGCCAAAAATCTTACCTTCGCAGGAGCGTACTAATTTTGATTTTATGTCTAAAAATGTTTTGAGTAATAAAAATTTTGCTTCATGGTTATTAGCTAGTCCACCAGCCCTTGCAAGCATGATGACGAAGAGAGATTATACGAATATGCTCTCAGCTATGATGAACAAAAATATTTTAGATAAATCTTCACCACTCTTCATTGCTCAGATGGGTAGTTTAGTCGCTCAAGTTTTAAAGATGAAGCAAGGAAAAACGAATACTACTGCTGGAATTGAAGAAGAACGAAAATTAGAGGAGATTACTCAAGAAGATAAAGTTAGCTCTGCGGAGCATACACACAGCATTGTGGATAGTGTTAAGGATGTAATTAACACTATACCGATAAAATCTGTCAAAGATTTTCTGCTAGAGGCAGAGAGATTTGTTGAAGAGGAGATAGCTCTATTTTACTCTATTCAAAAGAGTATAGAGAGAGAGATTCTTAATCAAGTGAAGAAGAAAGTTAAAAATCAAGTTAAGAAGAAAGTTGAAAAATAATGTCTGATTTTCGAGGTGGTCTTACCGATTATATTTCAGAAACTTTTAAATTAGAGGATGAAATTTTAAAGGATATAATTAAACAGCAAGTTTTAGCCTCTGGACCTATGATGAATATTGGTCCAGATCAGGGTAAACTTATAGAGCTTTTAATTAAAATTCATAAACCTCAAAGAGCTTTGGAGATTGGCTCCTATTTTGGTTATAGTGCTGTTTGGCTAGCCCGAGCTTTGAAAGCGAATGTATCTCAATCCTCTTTACTTGGGCGTGTAGCCAAACGAACAAGTTCAAGGCTGAGGAGGACGAATGACCGCAGTGTACTAGGGGTACATGAGGATCATGAGGACGACGAAAACGCAGAAATTGGAGTTTCGGTACACGCCCTACTTACGTGCTTAGAGAAATCTAGTAAGCAGGTGCCTATTATTAAAGACAATCTTGAGAAAGCTGGTTTAAGTTCTATTACAGAAGTTCTTGAAGGGGATGCTTTAGATTTTTTAAAAAAGCAATCAGTAGATAGTTTTGATTTTATATTTATTGATGCCGATAAAGCTAGTTATCCTCACTATTTTACTTTTGCTGAAAAAATACTAAGGTCTGGTGGATTGCTTCTTGTTGATAATGTTTTAGGACTTTATAATTCAGAGGTTCTTGACTTCACGAATAATGATCCTCGAATATTAGCGATTCGTAAATTTAATGAAATGCTTGCTGCTTCTGAGATCTTTGATAGCACAATCGTAAATATTCAATCAGGGCTTGCTATTGCGGTGAAAAAATAAATCATAGAGATCGTTGGTACATACCTGCGTTTTCGTCGTCCTCATGATCCTTTGTCTTGAACTTCTTCATTCGGTTACACGCCAATATTATCAATCAATCTCACGCCATCTATTCTCGCCGCGATTAATACTCTTGACCAGTGATATTCTAGGTAGTCAAGTTCAAAGCCACTGTTAATAAGTTTTTTTTTGTGAAAGTCGATAATGTCTTGTATCTCTTTGCTTAGTTTGTCTTGAGATTCGTTATGGGGCAGGGTTTTGCTGGCTTTATTTTTGAAAACCTGATTTCTTATTTCTTCTGACATGCTGCTGAGATTTTTGTAAATTTCATCGGCTTTTAATCTAGAACTTTGATTTAGATAGATATTCCTCGAACTCATTGCTAGACCTGAGGCTTCTCTGAGAATCGGTGCTGCTAAGATTTTGACATTTAAAGAAAGATTATTTACCATCGCTTCTATGATCTTTAACTGTTGATAATCTTTTTCGCCAAATACTGCATAGTCAGGTTCTATCAGTTCAAAAAAATAATTAACTATAGTGACAACACCATCAAAATGTCCTTTTCTGAACTTGCCACAGAGTATATCTGCTAGCTTAGGTTCAGCAGAAATTTGCTTGATTTTTAAAAGCTCATCTTTTGTAAAACTAGGATAAAAGAGGTAGTCTACTTTTTTGTTTTTCAGTAAAGCTAGGTCTTTATCTATGTCACGAGGATATTTAGTGAAGTCTTCATGTGGACCGAACTGTAATGGGTTTACAAAAATACTTACTATGACGTTCTCTGCAACCGAGTTAGCTTTATCAATTAATGATAGGTGACCTGCGTGTAAGGCTCCCATGGTTGGAACAAAAGCAATGCTTTTTTCCTTGTATTCATTCTTGGCTATTTCTAATTCTTCTAGATTGTATAAAATCTTCATACTATACCAAAATACCATTTTAATCTGAAAAAGACTTTTATATGTCCCTTGCACAGTCCTAGTTTCGGACTGCTTGGACTCAAAAGAATTTTCCAGAATGGTATTAATACCAAAATATCATTTTAAGCAGAGCATATATTATTTATATTTACCGACAATGCTATTCCAAGCGGTGACAGCAAGAGGGTGTATCATTTTCCCCGATTTGATGGTGTCCTGTATTTTTACTTGTAAGCCGAAGATTAAAGCTGCTTCTAAATTATCTTCTTTATAAATAAGCTCTCTAATGTGCTCTAAATCAGGGTCTCTATCTAAGTCATCTCTGTAAGGCTCTGCCATATCTGCTAAAAAAATTATTTTAGAAGCGAAGGTCATATTCACTCCTGCAAAAGTATGCTCTCTTATGGCTGAAAGTATGACTGTGTCATGGATATCTAATTCTTCTTCTGTAAGCATGGCTCCATTACGAGCATGTAAAAGATTCGGTCTTTCTAAGTCTGCAGGATAAACATCTAGTCCATAAAATTTGGCTAGATGAAGCTGTTCGTTATTATCTAATTCTTTGGCGTAATCGTGTAATAGAGCAGCTATCTCTATTTTTTTTAGATAATGATCATTTAGAACGGCTTTCTCTGCTGTTAAGTCTTGAAGACCTTTTTCTTGTAATGCTTTAGCGAAATTCAATGCGGTCTCTCTGACTGAGAGTGTGTGCTTAAATCTATGCTCTGAAAGGCGCAGTTTTAGATTTTTTGTAATCTTCTCTAAATCAGGGGGTATCATAGTTTTGTTGGCAAGTCTACTCTTGTAATATTGTATAGTAAAGAGCTATTAGATACACGAAGATTTCTTGATATTGCTCGCAAACTTCTATTTTTCATCACTTCTTTAAAGGCTACGTCTTGGTGGAATTAAAATATTAGCTAGAAGCAATCCTGCTACTATCGCCATGCCTGTAAAGAATACTCTGATTAAAAGATTTAAGCCAAGTACTGTATTATCTTCTAGTACTAGCGTTAAGCCTTTAAGCCCCATACTGCCTGGTACTAACAATGTGATCCCTGGTAAAAGTATCGTAATCGCTGGATGTTTAAGGTAGCGAGCATATAGGCTAGCTGCTAGACCTACGATTAAAGCTGCAACGAAGGTTGGAGCGAATGGATTGCTAAGATAAAAAGAACAGATTTTAAAAATACCGAAACCAAAAAAAGATGAGAGTATTATCCATTTGATATCTCGAAAACGAGCTTCTAGAAGGAAGGTGAAGGCAATTGAAGCAATAAATATAGCTATGGCTAATATGCTAAATGGGTACTCGGGTGTCAAGCTGCTTTTAATAGCTGGGTTTGCGAAGAAAAGTTGACCTGCGAAAATTCCCATAATTAAACCAAAAACTAATTTTAGTAAAACCATCACAGCACCCATTAGGCGAGCGGTTCCTGAAACTAAATTTTCTGTAGCGAGTTCTGCCATTGAGATAGTGAGGCTTACTCCTGGAACAAGATATATTAGAGATGAGATATTCACGAGGTTACTGTTTAATTCATTAGCTAAGTGGCAAGAAGCAGCTAAGTGAGCACAGGCATAAGTAAATAGAGAGATGATAAAGGCAAGTATGAACTCTAGTGAACGTTCGATGTTAAAGGCTTTGGCTAAGTAATTACTGATGAAACCTACTATGAATCCACCAATTCCTGAAGCTAAAAGCTCTATTGGGCTTGCGGAGAAAATAATGGCAACAGCTAAAGCTACTATGCCAAAGGAAATGGTTTTTAGCCATGCGGGGTAATTAGCTTTTTTGCGATTAATTGCAGAAAGTCGTCTGTAAGCTGCTTCTACGTTTAGTCTATCTTCAATTAAGCTATCTCCAAGTTCATCAAGTAGAGATAATCGATCTAAATTAATATCTCCTGGTCTTAGTCGCTTAGCGATTTGTAACCTTTCACCCTCTTCTGATTCAAGTGATAATAAGAGTAATGTTGGGGTTGAAAAGACGTCTATTTTTACTTTTAAAGCACTTGCGATATTAGTCATCACGCTCTCTAAATTATGGGCAGCTAAACCGTGCTTGTGTAAAGCAAGACCATAATCGGTGAGAAAGCTAACTGTAGTAGGGCTGAGTGACATAGCAAGTTACATACTTAATTCTCGCATGTATCTTGAAAATCTTAGATTCGGGAATCATAACTTATACCATTCTGGAAAATTCTTTGGAGTCCCAAGTAGTCCGAAACTAGGACTGTGCAAGGGATATACAAAAGTCTTTTTCAGATTGAAATGGTATTTTGGTATTAAGAGCAGCCCTCTTAAATTAACCAAATTTAACATCCTCAATGTCAGAAGCGATTTCAATTCTAGTACCAGTTGCTCTATGAATATATGTTTTACTACCGTTCTTATTCTCTGTAATTGTATAGTCAGCCATTGGACCAGCTAAAGAGAGAATATCGTAACCATCTCCACCTGCTATATTAAGTAAACCATCTTTGGTAGTGATTTTATCTATAAAAATGCTATCGTTTCCAGTTCCAGTATTAATAGTACCCCCTTTGCTACCGCTATGTAAGCGAACTATATCATTACCATCACCGCTGTTTATCTTAGTATTCTGACCTGATGCCGTAATCGTATCATTGCCTGCACCGCTGTCAACTGTATTGTTATCGCCAGTAGTGTTTATTAAATCATTACCAGTACCAGTCTTTATCGTCTTATTACTATTATGTTCTTTCCAAAGGGTTTGTGGTCCAGTTCCTTTGAAATTAATAGTTTCTATATCAGCGGCAACATTTATAACCGACCCAGTTGCTTTGTCTGTGTAAACCTTACTACCGTCTTTATTTGTTATTGTT
>JBJTTW010000233.1:0-1953 GCA_046080385.1 bacterium | reverse complement strand
ACGCCCAAGATTAGTCCTATCCTCAGTATTCACTCTAAATGAGCTTACACGCATTAATAGATAAAATATTAACTGAAAATATTTTTCGCCTAGATTCTTCTTGGGGATTAGATCATAGGGGATGGATGCGAAGTAGGATTTCAAAACAAAAAAGAAGTCATCTAAATTTGAAGTGCTTATGGCATCACGGATAGAAAAAATAATGTTATCTATTTCCTCCATTGGTGCTTCACTAAATCCAAGTAGTAAGCTATCTAGCATTGAACTCTTTACTTCTAAATTAGGATAGGCAAGAATGTAATCTTGTATCATACTTTTAGAGCAATCCTTAATCGTCAAGTAACCAGTATCATAGAGCAAAGGAATGATCGGCAGAGACTCTATCTCATAACTCTCAAAGGATCTCTGCAGAACTCTTACACCATCTTCAAAATCTTTAATTTCGGGTAATTTTTTTTTAATTAAATCCACTAAATAAGTTGGTGTCCCAGTTTCAAACCAGTAATTAGTAATTTTTTTATGCTTAAAAAATAGTAATGACGAAAAAGGATTATAAACCTTAATCTCAGATTCAGAAAATCTGTAACCATTGTACCAGAGCTTAACTCCCTCCAAAGCAGCAGGCACAGTCAGGGACTGCATTTCAGCGAAATCCGATATGTATTCTCCAAAATAAGTCTCCAGCTCATCTTGGGTATAACCTAAAAGTGGGGAGTATTCTGGTAGTAAACTAATATTCTCTAAATTATTCAAGCCTGAAGATATTGATGTTTTCACAAATTTACTAATTCCAGTCAGAAAAACGAATCTGAGATTTGCATCCTCGGCTTTCATTATTTTATAAAAATCATGCAAGACTTCTCTATTTCTAGCTGCCATCTCAGGTCTAGTTACGTGTTTTATAATCGGATCATCGTATTCATCAATTAAAACTACTACTTTTTCTCCATATTTTTTTACAAGAGCATGAATTAAAGACTGGAACATTCTCCCAGGGCTGTCACTCTCCTCTAAAACTATCTGTTCATTTTTCGCATTATCTTTTACAGCATCTTTCAGTCCTACTATCAGCTCTAGATCTGTCTTCTGGGGTACCACAGACATATCAAATTTAATTACGGGAAACTCTTTCCATGCATACTCGGAACTATCTAGCCATAAGCCTTTAAATAAGCTTCTTTTATTCTTAAAAATAGCTTCTAAAGTCGATACCAGAAGCGACTTACCAAAACGGCGTGGACGACTCAGAAAATACGCCCCAAAACCTGATTTCAGTAATTCATAAATATATTTAGTTTTATCTACATAAACTGCACCTTCGTTAATCAATTTTTCAAAAGACTGTATACCTATTGGCAGTTTTTTTTGTTCTGAGGGCATAGTTTCTAATTATACTCCTCCACTAAATACTCACTAATATTACGTTCTGCACTACTAAAACTAATTCCCACTAAATGTATCTTTTTAATTCCAAGCCTGTCATCCAGACTGGTTTTCAGCGATGATGGAACAACTGAAATGTTTTCATATTTTTCATAGTATTTCTTAGTCTTAATCTGATCTAAAGCTACTCTAGCAGGCTGGTCTAGATTCATCCCCATACACACGAAGAAAGCTCTCTGTCAGTGAAGTTTTTACTTCAAAATTAGGATATGCCAGTTCATATCTAGTTATATTATTTCTCACACTATAATCTTTTATCGTTAAATAACCAGTGTCATATAAAACTGGGATAAGCGGAACATTCTCCACGTCATAACTATTTAAAAAATCACCATTTACACTAATCTCTCTATCATATGCTGCTAAATCTGGATTATGCTGTTTAACTAAACTTACTAAATATGATGGAGTACCCGTAGCGAACCAGAAATTAGTAAATTTCATAGTATCAAAAAAAGACAGAGTAGAAAAAGGATTATAAACACGCTGCTCTGCTTCTGAAAATCTATA
>JBJTTW010000232.1:0-4899 GCA_046080385.1 bacterium | reverse complement strand
GCTTATTTAAAGAGGTACGCAGGGATTAATTGGAATGTTAACTAGAACAGTTAATCAAATCTCTTTGAATATAGCTTGACAAATTAACGCTAGATGGGTAAGATAATACATGCAATGGAATTAGATCCTCGAAAAATATTTAATCAATGGAGAAATCCAGCCGCCCAGCCGACAAAGAATCAAGGAGTAGAGTCAGGAGCAGAGAAGAATCCTATTCCTACTGAAAATCTAAGAGAACAAGCTGGAAGTATGGCGACTCCACCCGATGATATACCTAAAAGCTTAATAGAAAAGTTAATGGCTTGTACTCGTGATGAGATCCTTAGATGCTTTTACGAAGCAGAGGATGAGGCATCATACGTTAATATAGAAGCAGAAGAGTTACAGAATTTAAAAGTTACTAAAATCATATCAAAGCCAGAAGCAGATGAGTACCAAGATGTGATATGCACTATTAAGCACAAACCATTATACTTATTGGCAGAAAATCAGAAAGGCGAAGAGTGCGTATTAGAATTAATATTGCAATTTAATCAGATAGGTCCAGTTTGCATCAATATTTTAAATACAAAAGAAAATACAATCGCTCACTGGGAATGGGGTCAGGACGAAATAGCATCTAATATTTTCAAACAAGTAATCCCCAACGGGGCTCACAGACTTGGAAACTCCCAAATAATAGAGAATCAATTATTTATAGATCCTTCACTATCCCAATAAATCGTAGTAAGGAACCTGATTATTAGGATCTATAATCTGAATTTTATACTTCTCATCTTGCTCTATGCCAAATTTAGAATCTATGGTCTTGGAAGGCAAGCCAGCCTGTGACTGTATTAATTTCTGTATATTTTCTTTTGTTTCTTCATCCTCAGATTGAGCTAAAAATTCGTTCCAGAGCTCCATGGCTTTATCTTTTTTCTTTAGGTTCCAGTAGCAGAGACCCAATACATAATAATTTTCAATAAACTTAGGATTCAGCTCTAAAACTTTTTCATAATAAGTCAGAGCCTCTTTATGCTTTTTTTGTGATTGTAAAAGAAGACCAAAATTATAATTAGCTAAATAATCTGTCGGGTAATACTCTAGAGCTCTAGTGTAGTAGTTTTCAGCTTCTTTATCCAATGATAGAGCTTTAAAGGTATTAGCTGTACCGAGTATGGCCTCTAAATTACGTGGCTCTTTAGTAACTGCTGTCTGGTATTCAGTTAGAGCGTCGAAATGGTTTTGGGTATCTTTCAGTAACTTAGCTAATCTTAGCCTGGATTTCTGAGTATTATCGAATGCTATAGCTAATCTAAACTGTTCGATAGCATCTTGTGTTTTACCTTGCGAAATTAATAAATCAGCGTAAGTCTGTCTGAGATTTAAATCTGTTGGTTTTTCTTTCAGAGCGATTTCGACTATCCCTTGAGCTTCTTTAACTTTATCTTGATCTAGTTTTACTGTGAGCAGATTCTTGTAAAGATCATCGATTCTTTGAAATTTAGCTAAATTTTCTTTATCCGCAAGAACTACTTCTAGATTAGCTTCTGATGACTTTAAATCACCTTTTTGTTTTTGCGCAATTGCAAG
Source organism: bacterium (assembly GCA_046080385.1). GTDB lineage: Bacteria > Cyanobacteriota > Vampirovibrionia > LMEP-6097 > LMEP-6097 > LMEP-6097. The sequence continues at coordinate 3,324 of JBJTTW010000232.1, read as the reverse complement.
ATTATAATGAATATCGTTTTTTAATTGAGGGTCTAGTTTCTGTGGAATGCCAAGTATTTCCTTGTAATGGGATATTGCAGCATCATATTTTTCTAACTGTTGCTCAGAGCTAGCTAATAAAAACAGTGATTCCGTATCATTAGGTTTTATTTGTAATAATTTTTGCAAATGAGTAATTACAAGAGGGTAGTTTTTCTTTTCATAGTAGAGTCTTGCAATGTTATATAAAGTTTTAGAATCATCAGGATTCTTTTCTAGAGCTTTATTGTAGTTAATAATAGCTTCGTCATATTTGCCTTCTTGTTGTTGTATATAAGCTGCCATATTATAGTCCTCAACATACAAGTAAGCATCTATGGCTTTCTGTTTTTCATTATTTAAATAAAATACTTTAGCTAAAGCTTTATGCCAGACATCTTCATTTTTAAGCTTTATGGCGTTTTGGTAATTTTTAACAGCCTCATCATAATTACCGAATTTAGATTCTATAAAAGCTAGATCAGCATAGATGTTCGGTACATTTCCATCTATCTGAGCTGCTTTCTTATAGCTCTCACGAGCGTTTTCATACTGACTTAGTGCAAGCCAAGAGTCTGCAACGTTCTTGTGGACAGCATAGTCATTTTGTTCATATTTAAGAACATAGTTATACTGCTCAATAGCTGCTAAATAATTATCGGTCGACTGGAGTGAAGCTGCTAAATAGCTTCTGGCTCTTAAATGATCTGGGTAAGCCATGATAATACGATTAAATAGTTCTATTGCTTCTTTAAAATTTTTCTGTTCAAAATGATAGAGTGCTAAATCAAAGGTAAGAAGAACGTTATCTGGCTCTATCGTCGAAGCTCTTTTAAAATAAGTGAAAGCCTTTTCGGTGTCATTAAGTTTAGTGTATGCTTGAGCGAGAAGAAGATTTATCATCGCATCACTAGGAGAGAATTCTAAGGCTCTATTGAAGTATGAAACAGCTCTCCTACCATTTTCTTGCTCCTCAGCCTGAGATTTTACTGGTTTATTTAAATAGATCAAACCCAATTTAGTTAATAGAGAACTGTCTGTTTTATCAAATTCATAAGCCTGGGCAAATTTACGAATCGCGGTATCAAAATCTCCACTCTTTTCAGCTTTCACAGCTTGACTGTAATATAGATCAAATCTCTCTTCTCTCGTGACCGCATGGCTAGAGAGTCCAAAAAACATAATAAAAGCTATTATTAGGAACTGCATTTAAACTTTCTTGAGATTAATTATATCTCTTGACTAGGTTTATAAAGACGAATAATTTTAAGGAAAGTTGCACAATGAGAAGTTATCTTTACTATGGTCCGCGAGATATTAGGTTAGAGGATGTGATTATTCCTGATTTACTCGATGGTGAGGTTTTAGTAAAAGTCATATATGCTGCGACAGGTGGCACTGATTTAAAAACCTTTCAGCGAGGTCATCCTAAAATTATTAAAAATATTCCATCCTCTTTTGGTTATGAGTTTGTGGGTGTTATTGAGTCTGTAGATTCCTCTGTAACTGCTTTTCAGCAAGGTGATTATGTAATAGCCGCTAATACCGCACCTTGCTATGAATGTTTTTTTTGCAAGAAAGCAGAATATTCCCTGTGTGAGAATTTAGAATTTTTAAATGGTGCTTTTGCTGAATATATTAAAATTCCAAAAAATATCGTCAAGCATAATCTATATAAAGTTTTTAAAGAGGACGACGAAAACGCAGAAATTGGAGTTCAAGAACAGGGGCGTGTAGCCGAACGAACAAGTTCAAGGCTGAGGAGGACGAATGACCGCAGTGTACTGAGGGTACATGAGGATCATGAGGACGACGAAAACGCTGAAATTGGAGTTCCGCTACACGCCCAACAGGGGCGTGATAAGCTTGAGGAACTATGCCTCACCCAGACTCTTGCCGTTGCGCTGCATGGATTTAAAAGGTCTTGCATTAAAGATGATGACAAGGTTATAGTTTATGGCTTAGGTCCCATTGGGCAGACTTTTATTAAATTAATTAAATTCTTTACTAAAGCTAAAATTTACGCTGTGGCAAGGTCGCGGCATAAATTAGATTTAGCTAAAGAGAACGGAGCTGATTTCCTTATAGATATAAATAATTTATCTGATGAAGAAATTAAAGCAAAGCTTAAGAATCTTCTTCCATACGGTGCAGATGTCGTCATAGAAGCAGTAGGTAAGCCAGAGGCTTGGCAGCTCTGTTTAAGCTTAGTGAGAAAAGGTGGTCTCATAAACTATTTCGGAGGCTGCGCGCAAGGTACATCAATTCAGGTAGATACTTTCCGTTTACATTATGAGGAAATAAGGCTTATAGGAGTTTTCCATCATAGTCCTGAATATATTAAAGCCGCTCTGGAATTGATATCTAATGACAAGATAAGCATGAGAAATTTGATTAGTCAGAAGCTTAATTTAAGTGACTTACCAAAAGCATTAGCCTTGCACGAAGAAGGAAGCGTTTTTAAAACACTGATCTATAACGAATTGTAGAGAGTGAAAAAATCTATTCTAAATTCCATTTAGGAAAAATTAACAAAATTTAAGCTGCAAAGATAGTAAGATCAATTCTCAACAGCGATTATAAACGAGTTTCTAAGAGAGACTCAAAGACTACGAAAACGCAGGAAATGAAATAGTGCGTATAGTAGGACTCTGTCCCCGACAGTGTTGTTATTTACGTTTAAATATGGCTACTACTCATGAAGAATTAGAATCATTCGTAACTATTGTAGAGTCTGGCACTTTTCGGTCAGCTGCGGACAAATTAGTTAAATCACAATCATCTATTAGTTACGCTGTTAAGAGTCTTGAAGATGAGCTTGGCGTCAACCTTTTTGATAGAAACTTTTATAGACCGCGGCTTACTCCAGAGGGGGAGATTGTTTACCAGAAAGCTGTTCTTATACTTAGTTTATCTAAAGATTTAAAAAGTATAAGTAAGAATATTGCGAGTGGCATTGAGACGAAATTAAGTCTCATGGTTGATTTAATAGCTCCTTCCGAACAGATTATTAAAGTTATAGAAATTTTTAATCAAGAATTTCCTAATACTAGAATGAGTTTCAGCTTTGAGAGTGCTGATGTGCCGCTTGCTCAGCTTAATGCAGGTGAGGTTGATTTGATTATCTCAAATAAAGGTTCTAATAAGATCCAATTTAAAACTGAGGCTTGGCAGACTATGGGACTGTTGCCAATCCCAACAAGTAAATACCGACAAGTATTCAGATCAAGAGCCTTTTCGGGACTAGGTTTTAATGATAGGATATAAGAAGATATGTTTACTAACGAGTCTCTTCAATTAGATTTC
>JBJTTW010000231.1:0-495 GCA_046080385.1 bacterium | reverse complement strand
TTGATTATTACAATAACGAAAGAATACATACTGCCCTTAAAGCTAGCCCAAACGAGTTCCTTGCTACATATTATCAAAAAACTGCTTAATTAAATTAATACTATGATTCCTAAAAGTTTAATTTATTAAGTTGTAAATCGGGGAGTTGACACTACGATATTCACTGCCTTGATCTGAGTGAACTATACAAGGTACAGTTTTTCTTTCGTTACAGCTAGGTAAAAAGCTTTTAATATCAGCTCTGTATCATGTTTATCTGAGATATTAAACCCGACTATTTTTCTGGAAAAAATATCAATAAAAGTCGCTACGTAAAGAAAAGAATTTCCATATCTTAAATATGTAAAATCACTCGCCCACACAGTGTTTGGAGATATTACTTTTAGATTTTCTAATAAATTTGGTACTTTTGAATCTAAGTTACCTTTATCTTCTGGCTTGAAAGGCTTTAAGCGTTTGCGATTAAGCTGCATGTCATATTTACGCAGTACTTTA
>JBJTTW010000230.1:0-7093 GCA_046080385.1 bacterium | reverse complement strand
ATTACCTATTAAGCCGCCATAAAAAGCCTTAAACCCTAATGCTACCTACTTATCAAGGCTATGACTAAAGCATGACCATAAGATTCAATTCCAGAAAGGTTTAAATTTGAAATTAGGGGCGGCTTTGTAGGTAATCAGATCTGAAGATGAGAAGCAGAAGTTTTACCAAGATTATAAATCGATTTCTACATCAATTCATATTGATAGTTTGATGGGTTGGTCAATGTCAGAAGCCAAAGATTTTAAACTGGGAACCAATTCCCTGGAATCTCCAGATGGTCAACAGCTCATTCGCAAAGAAGTCTGTCCATTTCCCTTCTATACATTAACAATTAATTTTGATGGAACAGTTTCCGTTTGTTGTGTAGATTGGTCTCATAGCACAGTAGTTGGTGACTTGAGAGAAAATTCTCTTATGTCAATTTGGAAAGGTGCAAAGCTCCAAGAATTTAGAAAAATGCATTTAGAGAAAAGACGTTTTGAAAATCGAGCATGTGGAAATTGCGATTACTTGAACACTCTCCAAGATAATCTTGATAATGATGTGGAGTTAATATTAAAAAAAATACTTTCTTCCTCGAATTAGGGAACCACATTGAAACGTTTGAATGCGAGAAAATTAATCATCACAAATTTTTCTAAAGTAAGATGTGACCTCGTGCATAGAATTAGCTGAGAATAAGGGTTCGTATTCTAAGCTATCTGAGAGTGTTTTGAAGCCACAGCCATGGGTCACTGCTATAAAATCTATATGATTTGATTTGGCTGCTTCGCCATCGTTCCAAGTATCGCCAATTAGCACGCTATGCATAGTTGAGATATTTAGTTCTGAGATGAGATTGCTAATGATTTTGCTTTTGTTTGTAAAGGTATTATCTATTGGAGAGCCGTAAATATGCTGACTATATTTTGTTAAATTAAAGTTTTCTAATATTGTTTGTGCATAGTCTTGCCGTTTGTAGGTAGCGTAAATGATTTTACGCTGAGTATTTTGTAGATATTCACAAAATTCTTTTACTCCATTATATAAAGTAGCTTCTAGTAAATATTTTTTATATATATTGCGGTAGGTCTCAGTAGCAGTCTGCTTTTCATTGATACTAAGATTATAATAATTCCCAAAGCCGATGTTTATTGGACTTTCACAGAAACTTTGAAGAATTTCATCAGTAGGTTTTATTAAGTTTAAATTCAGAATAGTTTCTTCTATGGCTTTTCTGATACTGGTACTTGAGTCGATTAAAGTGCCATCTAAATCTAGAATTATATTTTTATAGGGCTTCATGGTTGAACTTTATCATTGTACAATTTTCTGTAGGAGCTTTTAATCTTACAGATTGGGTATTAAATTTTTATGGATATTAATGTAAAGAAGCCTTTGTTCATCCTTGAGATAGCTAATAATCACATGGGTGATCTAGACCATGGTTTACGGCTAATTAGTGAATTTGGGAAGGTCTGTAAAAAGTATCCCTTTCATTTCGCATTTAAGCTACAGTATAGAGATTTAGATAGTTTTATTCATCCTAGTATGAAAAATAGACTTGATGTGCATTATATAAAGCGTTTTCAGGATACCAGATTAACTAAGGAAGATTTTAATATTCTAGTTCAAGAAATTAAGAAGCAAGGCTTTTTAGCTATTGCTACACCCTTTGATGAAGTATCCGTTAATTTTATTGAAGAGCAGAATCTTGATTTTATTAAAATAGCAAGCTGTTCTTTTAATGATTGGCCTTTATTGGAACGAGTGTCTAGCTCTAATATTCCAGTCATTGCATCTACAGCAGCAGCTCATATTAGTGATATTGATAATGTGGTTAGTTTTTTTACTCATCGTGAGCGTAGTCTATCTTTATTGCATTGTGTTGGTATATATCCAACACCAGATGAAGCCATGGAGTTAAATCAGATCACCTTGTTAAGAGATAGATATCCTGAATCTAGAGTGGGTTTTTCTACTCATGAAAATCCAGATGATACTGATAATATAAAGATGGCTATAGCTAAGGGTTCTTGTATTTTTGAAAAACATATAGCTCTAGCTACAGAGAAATATAAATCTAATGCTTATTCAGCTTCACCTGATCAATTGGATAAATGGCTAGCAGCAGCTCAGAAAGCTTTAGTTTTATGTGGAGCTGATGATAACTCTCGCGAAGAGAATCCTGAGGAGCAGAAGTCGATAAAAGCTTTACAGAGAGGTATTTTTGCTAAAAAAGAAATTAAAGCTGGTGAGTATTTAAGTTCAGAAGATCTTTATTTCGCTTTCCCTGCTAATGAAAATCAGTTCACTGCGAATAATTATTCTAAGTACACGAAATTCATGGCAAAGCATGATATAAGCAGAGACTCTGCTATTAACATTGAGAATGTTGTAGAGAATGATCAGAGAAAAAGTATTTGGGATATTGTCCAAAAAGTTAAAGCTCTTTTACACGATAGTGGAGTTGTCGTTCATGGACGGACGCAGTTAGAAATCTCTCATCATTACGGTTTGGAGAATTTTAACTCTACAGGTATAACTATGCTGACTCTCATTAATAGAGATTATTGTAAAAAACTCATAGTTGTATTACCAGGGCAAGAACATCCAGAGCAGTATCATTTACAAAAAGATGAAACATTTCATGTTCTATATGGTGAAATAGATTTAAAACTTAATGGTGTAAACTCGAAGTTATTGCGTGGGGATGTTGCCGTAATCGAACCTGAAGTTAGACATGCTTTCACCTCAGTTACTGGTGCTGTTATTGAGGAGCTTTCTAGTACTCATTTTAAGAATGATTCATACTACACAGATGAACAGATTAATCAGAATAAGCACAGGAAAACCATTTTAAGCTATTGGATAGATTAGGCAGATTGGCGATGGCAGGTGATACTTATAGAATAGCTGATTGTGTTATTGATTTTTTAGTAGCACATAGTGTTAAGCATGTTTTTATGCTACCTGGTGGTGGAGCGATGTTTCTAAATGATGCATTGACCAAGAATCCTGAAATATCTGCTGTACCCTGCTTGCATGAACAAGCTGCAGCAATTGCTGCAGAAGCTTATTCGCGAATCTCTGGTTCTATTGGTGTTGCTATGGTTACTACTGGTCCTGGTGCAACCAATGCGATTACCGGACTTGCTGGAGCTTGGATAGAATCAGTACCTCTATTAATAATTTCTGGTCAGGTTAAAAGTACAGATCTTATTGGAGAGTCTGGATTAAGGCAGAGAGGGGTTCAGGAGGTTGATATAGTATCTATTGTTAAACCTATAACAAAATATGCTAAGACTGTATTACCTGAAGATGATATCGTTTTTGAACTTAATAAAGCCTTAGAGCTTGCGGTTAGTGGGAGGGCAGGTCCTGTGTGGATAGATATTCCTTTGGATGTTCAAGCTAAGGCTTATCATTTCCCTGATGGGGTTGCTCACAAATATGTAAATTCAACTCTGAGTAGCAAGAATGGCTACGGTGTGCCTGATTGCAATCTGGAATTAAATTTAAAGAAAATAGAATCACTTCTTGTTGAATCAGAACGACCAGTATTTTTACTCGGTCATGGTACTAGACTTTCTGGAGCGGTAGAAATTTTTCGTAAAATTAATGAGAGGTTTAAAATACCAACTGTGATGACTTGGAATGCCATGGACATACTAGCATTTGATAATGAGCTATGTATTGGTCGCCCAGGTACTGTTGCGATGAGATCAGCTAATTTTGCGGTGCAGAACTGCGACTTATTAATTTCTATAGGCTCAAGTTTAAATAATATAGTTACAGCCTATAATCCACAGGGTTTTGCACGTTCAGCAAAAAAAATTATTGTTGATGTTGATGAGAAAGAAATTAATAAATTAGATATTAATTTTGAGCTTAAAGTAAATATGGATGCGAAAGTGTTTTTAACTAAGCTACAGGAAGTTCAAAAAACAGGAGATTGCTCCAAGTGGCTTAAACAGTGTGGTCTATGGAAGCTCAAGTATAGTAATGAAAATCCTTTTCCTAAAACAGATTTAATCACCATAAGTCATTTTGAATTTGTGAAAACACTCTCTAAAGTTTTACCAGCAGATATGTTAATTTGTACTGGTAGTTCTGGACTTGCTGTTGAATTTTTCTATACTTTTTTTGAGAATAAAATAGGTCAACGAATTTTTCTTACCTCTGGACTCGGTTCGATGGGTTATGGTTTGCCTGCGGCTATTGGTGCTTGTTTTGCAAATAATAAATTACCTATGCTTGCACTCGAAAGCGATGGTAGTCTTCAGTTGAATATTCAAGAATTAGCTACTTTGCGTGCATTTAATTTACCAATAAAATTAGTTATTATGAATAATGGTGGCTACGCTTCAATCAGGAATACTCAGCGTAATTATTTCAACTCACGCTTCATAGGAACAGGGGTTGAAGCGGGTATGTTTTTTCCTAGTCTCTTAGATATTGCTGCAGCGTACCAAATACCTTATTTTTCTATTAGTAAAGCTCAGTCTTTAGAAGATGATCTGAAGAGGGCTTTATCGCAAGAGGGTCCAGTGCTGATTGACATACAGTTAGAGCATAGTGCTAGTTTGGGACCTAAGGTTGCATCAATACCTAAAACCAATGGTCAAATGAGTTCTATGCCGCTTGAAGATATGCACCCTTTACTTAGTATTGAAGAATTGAAAAGAGAGATGCTAGTGCCTTTAACGCAGGCTTCGTATGATGCTAGGGAGTAATGTAGTTTTGCCAAATTTCTTTTAATTTATCCGCAAACCCTAATGAGAAACTCTCCATATCAACTGCGGGGGAATTCAAATATCTTTCTTGAATAGTTTTTTTATAGTGGATAATTTTCTCTGGAGAATGTGCTAGGCTCACTATTTTATTTATATACTCGTCAACATTCGTTGATATTAACTCTTTTAAGCCAGCGGAGTTAAGAATTGAAGAAGATAGTCTACCGCTCCAGCGATTTCCTTGGAGACTGATTAGAGGAACACTCATCAACAGTGTTTCATGTGTTGTAGTGCTACCATTAAAAGGAAATGGGTCAAGGGCTATATCAATTTTATTGAATCTTGCAAAATATGCATCTTTGTTACTTTGAGGTTCGAATTCTATACGAGATTCCTCTACGCCAAATGGCTCTAAGCTTTTAATAATATATTTCCTATAATCTTCTTTGTCTACGACAAAGTTGCTAATTAAGATTTTACTATTTGGTACTTTTTTAAATATCTCACCCCAAGTTTGAATTACAGTGGGATTGATTTTTATGCTGCTATTAAAGGAACCGAAAACGATTTTTGCATCTGGTCTTGCTAATGATTTATTTATATTAAGATTAATGTAGTCTTTTGCAGGGTAAGCTGCGTGAGGTAAGTGGCATAATTTTTCTGCATAAAAAGATTGCTCTGTTCTTTTTGTTGAAAATTGATCTGTGACAATGTAATCTATTTCTTGTAATCCTGTAGTACCCACTTGTCCTAGCCAAGCTATCTGTATAGGAGCAGGCTTTAACCTAAAGACCTCAATGCGATTATTTGGTGTATGTCCACAAAGGTCAATTAAAATATGAATCCTATCGTTGAAAATTTTTTCAGCTAGTTCTTGATCTGAAAGATTTGAGACATAATTGACTGAATTAGTAAAATTTTTCACTAATTCTGAATTGATATTGGGGATATTATTGGCATAACAGTAAATTTCAAAACCTTCTTTAGGAAAATATTTTAAGAAGCTAATTAGATAATAAAATATTGGATGCTCATGCCTTATATCGGCTGAGACTAAACCAATGCGCAAAATTTTATTGCTATTGTAATCAGATAAATGTTTTGAGAAAAGAAATTTTAATTGGTTTTTATTTATAAAAGGATGTTTTATCTTTCTGTAGTATGTCTCTGCGATATTAAAAATTTCTTCATCACTATATTGGGGATTGTACTGTGAAAGTGTAATAAGATTATCTATGGCGATAGAATTTTTAGGATTTATGCTAAGTACTTTTTTTAGTAATTCTGTACATTCATGACTTAAACCATAACCTTGTCTCTCTACACTGCGGAAGAAGTAACTCCATTCATTATTTGGGAATCTTGTTGCAAGCTTATTTAAGTTATTAGCAAAACAGACATAGCTCCATTCGCTTTCTGGGAATTCACTAGTTAATTCTTTATAAATATCTTCATATAAGATTTCGTCTTCTGACTGTAGAGCAACAAGCAGAGCAAATTTTAAAGCTGTTGCCTTTAATGCCCTCTGAACCTTGATAGCCAAATGAACATATTTTTTTGCATCTTTTAGATTATTATTTTCTTTTACAGCTAGAGCTAGAAAAAATAAATTTAAATCAGGGCAGTTTGGATTTATTTCATAGGCTTTTTGATAGAATTTTATTCCTTGCTCTTCATTTTCCTCACTTTTTAAATAAAAAGTTCCAATAGTAAGGTATATAAATTCTAATTTTTTTTCTGATAAAGTGGAGGTCTTTGCATCTAGGAAAATATCAAAAAAAAATTTTAAAGAAAAGAGTTCTATGTTTAGCTCATGGTAGCATTTTACTAAACCATAAATTATTTCGAGATTTCCTTTCTCTTGAGATGATTTTAGAAGCTTTTCAAAAATATTCTTTGCTTCTTGATACTTATTGAACCCTAGATAGAGAAACGCTAATTCGGATGAATAATCAGCTAGCATTTCTAAATCATTCATTCTTCTGTAATGATTTAAGATATTTAGCATCAAGTTTTGATGCTGATCCAATGCAAATGAATTAAAATTGACATCTTCCTCTGAATTTTTCAGAATACTAATTGCCGAGCCGAACTCGTGCTCCTTGATTAGTTCCTCTGCTAACTTCAAACTAGTAATCTTGGTGTCAGGTTTTAGCATTTCTTACTTCATCATCCTCGTATATACCTAACCATTCGTCCACTTTATGAATCGAGGCAATCTAATAATTTTGGTGGATTCCTGAGTTCAGATCTGAAGTTAAATTTTTAATAATTTAAGCCCATTGTTAATTAGATTTCAGAGAGAAGTTTATCAAGAGAGATGGAATTTCTGCAAGAAATTCCATCTCTCTTCACTTTATGCCATTAGCATGGCTAG